>NZ_JAJKHN010000029.1:0-75433 GCF_020982715.1 Bacteroides sp. 1_1_30 | reverse complement strand
TCATAAGAAAATATAGGCACTGACTGAATTAGCTAAATGAGCGGAGAAAAACTTACCACCAAATTTGACGAAGAACCAGATTTTTCATTTTCATTTCTCATATTCTCATAAATAAGACACAAGTGGCAGTAAACTAATAAGATAGGCTATGAGAAATGATTTTAAAACAGGTATTTCTCATAGTTTCTTCGCAAAATAACCCGGATTTTGCTTCATTTCTCATAGTGTCGTGTGCCGGAAGCTGACATTGAATAAATAAAACTATGTATTCCTTTTGCTTGCTTCCATACACAGTGTCTTAGTTCCACATATTGTGGGAAAAGATTCCCTAAGGCTTGGGAAAGTATTCCCTTATTTTGTGGGAAAGTATTCCCGTATATTGAAGGAAAACTTTCCCACAATATATGGGACAATCGAGACCAATGAGCATCTTCAAGCAAAAAGCCACTATTTTATCTAAATAGTAGCTTCATTTCCTGATAAAAATAAGGCAGGCTGAAAGAAAAAAGGAAGAACAAATGGCTTTTGACTATGAGAAATACCCTGAAATACTATGAGAATAAGGCGGCTTTTGAGCCAAAATATGGGAGAACTTATGAGAAATACCGTTTCGAAAAAGTGTTTCTCATAAGATATCTATTTGATTAGCTTTCGTTTATCGAAAAACAATGAGAATATGAGAAATGAAATGAAGAAATCTTTTTCAGGAGAAATAAAAGTAAGTTCATAATGGTGCTGCATTGAATTATTTTTTGGCGGAGTTATTCTAACACTTAATAGTTCAAAAACAGATATTTCTCTGACCAAAAGATAGAACTAATGATGAATTAAAAGTTGCAATTATGGTTTTCTTCCCACAACAAACGGGAAAAGTCAGAAGAATCATGTACATTTGTAATCCGAAAACTAAAAGAACATCGCAATGAAAATATTTCCAAGCAGCAGTATCAAGAAATTGGACGCTTATACCATTGAGAACGAACCTATTGCATCAATCGATCTGATGGAACGTGCAGCAACCGTATTAACAAAAGCCATCACAGACAGATGGAATACGGAAACGCCGGTCACTATCTTTGCCGGACCGGGGAATAATGGCGGAGACGCTCTCGCCGTAGCCCGCATGATGGCTGAAAAAGGATATAAAATCGAGGTATTTCTCTTCAACACGAAAGGAGAACTTTCACCCGACTGCCAGACCAATAAAGAACTGGTAGAAATGATGGAAGAAGTAAAATTCCACGAGATCAGTACCCAATTCGTACCTCCCGCCCTGACGCCCGACCATCTGGTAATCGACGGATTATTCGGTTCAGGCCTGAACAAACCGTTGAGCGGCGGATTCGCTGCCGTAGTGAAATACATCAATTCCTCCCCTGCCATGGTAGTAGCCATCGACATTCCTTCCGGACTGATGGGAGAAGAAAACACATTCAACGTAAAAGCTAATATTATCCGTGCCGACGTAACTTTCAGTCTTCAACTGCCGAAGCTCGCCTTTCTTTTCGCAGAGAACACGGAATTTGTCGGAGAATGGGAAGTGCTGGATATCCAATTGAGCGAAGACGGTATTGAAGAAATGGAGACTAACTACGAAATGTTGGAAATAGAGCAAATCCGTTCACTCATCAAGCCACGCAAACAGTTTGCCCACAAGGGAAACTTCGGCCATGCACTATTGATTGCCGGTTCAAAAGGAATGGCAGGAGCCTCTGTTCTCGCTGCCCGCGCCTGCCTCCGTTCGGGAGTAGGGTTGCTGACTGTCCATGCGCCAATGTGCAACAACGACATCTTGCAAACCTCCATACCCGAAGCAATCGTAGAAACCGACATCAACGAAACCTGTTTTGCCGTACCTACCGACACGGACGACTATCAAGCAGTCGGCATCGGTCCGGGACTGGGACGAAACGAGGAAACGGAAGCTGCCTTGTTGGAACAACTGGAACACTGCCAGACTCCTGTTGTGGTGGATGCCGACGCACTTAATATCCTCGCCAACCACCGTCATGCACTTACCCACCTGCCGAAGGGTTCCATCCTCACCCCGCATCCGAAAGAACTGGAACGTCTGACCGGCAAATGCCAGGACTCTTACGAACGTCTGATGAAGGCTTGCGAATTGGCTCGTGCCGCCCATGTTCACATTATTTTAAAAGGAGCCTACTCCGCCATCATCACCCCAGAAGGTAAATGCTTCTTCAACCCAACCGGAAATCCGGGAATGGCAACCGGAGGTAGCGGTGACGTACTGACCGGAGTAATCCTGGCACTGCTTGCCCAAGGTTACCTCACCGAGGAAGCCGCTAAAATCGGCACTTACATTCACGGATTGGCGGGCGATGTCGCTCAAAAGAAGCAAGGAATGATCGGAATGATCGCAAGCGATATTATCACCTGTCTGCCGACAGCATGGCGACTTGTAAGCGAATAAAAGTTAAGAACTTACCCTTTTTTCAATAACTTCATTAACTTTGTTTTCAAAACCAGTTAAAAAGAACCGAATATGAAAAAGTTGATTATAGCAGCAGGACTACTTATGACAACGTCCGCCTATGCACAAACCGAAGTACTGACAGGGGTTACCCGAGGAAAAGACTATGGAGTGGTTTACAGTCTTCCCAAAACCCAAATAGAACTTGAAATAAAAGCCAACAAAGTCAACTATACTCCGGGAGAATTCAGCAAATATGCTGATCGTTACCTACGACTGACCAACGTCTCCGCCGACCCTGAAGAGTACTGGGAACTGGCTAGCGTAAAAGTGAAATCCGTAGGTGTGCCCAACAGCGAAACTACGTATTTCGTAAAATTGAAGGATAAGACAGTAGCACCGCTCATGGAACTGACAGAGGATGGCATTGTGAAAACGATCAATGTTCCTTACAGCAATAGCAGTGCAGGCAAAAAAGCTGCTCCCGCCCCCGCAGTCCTCCAAAAGAAAGCGAATCCTCGCGAATTCCTGACCGAAGAGATTCTGATGGCTAGTTCTACCGCCAAGATGGCCGAGCTGGTGGCTAAAGAAATCTATAACATCCGCGAAAGCAAAAATGCCTTATTGCGCGGACAAGCTGATAATATGCCTTCAGATGGGGCACAGCTTAAGATTATGCTCGACAATCTGAATGCACAGGAAGAAGCCATGACACAAATGTTCTCCGGCACCTGCAACAAAGAAGAGAGAACATTCACTGTCCGCCTTACCCCTGACAAGGAATTCAACAATGAAGTTGCCTTCCGCTTCTCGAAGAAGTTAGGTGTAGTTGCCAACAATGATTTGGCAGGAACTCCGTTTTATATCAGTCTGAAAGACCTGAAATCGGTCAAGATACCACAGGAAGACGGTAAGAAGAAGAAAGATTTGGATGGAATCGCCTACAACGTACCCGGACAAGCTATGGTTACACTGACCGACGGTAAAAAGAAACTTTACGAAGGTGAGCTTCCTATTACCCAATTCGGTGTGATAGAATATCTGGCTCCGGTTTTGTTCAACAAGAATTCTACCATCAAAGTTTATTTTGATCCGAATACGGGAGGATTGCTCAAAGTGGACAGAGAAGAAGGGAAATAGAAAAACGAGGAAGTGAACTTCTAAAAAACAAAGAATATGGTTGGTGAAGGACATGCATTCGACATGATACGCCGAATAAAAGAGGGACGGGAAGCTTCCCGCCTACGTCGTGAACGTGCTAACGATAAGTTGAAGCATCTAAACCGTGCAAACGAACCTTATCCACTACCCAACACCACCCCCGAAGAAATGGAACGTATCATCCACGACTCGGAGAAAAAGAAAGAGAAAGACAGCAATTATTTTGTTTGGGGAACGCTTATTATCATGGGAGTCCTGATAGCAATTGCCGTCATACTTTGGGCTGTATTTATCAAATAAATAATAATAAGTTCCTATTTATACGACTGGTATCACCAGTTTTATAAATCCATCTTTCTGCATTTGAGAAAGATAAGCCGATACACGCGACTCGTAGCCCTCTTCATTTTGAAAGTGGTCTGCGAGTTTTTCTATAATCTCACGAACATTGCGTTTTCCATCTATCAGTTCCCATACAGCCGTACCGTGTTCTTCCAATTTCACATGAAGTTCTTTCGACATTCCTTTCGGCACAAGGAAGCGTTGCATCCACGGATATTTAAAACGGGGAAAGGAGAGCACAATTGTCTCCCCTTCCCTTTCTGCTGTAATATGTTCACTGCGACAGGGAATGACCTCTAACAGGTTGATTTTCTCTTTGGCAGCCATACTTCTTATTTTTTATTTCAGAGTATTCATACTGATACTCTTCTGTTTACACCTTGATACAAAATTCCTTTGTCACTTTAGGTATTGAATTTCCTAGTTACTTTTGGATATTCGCCTCTTCCAGACCGTATCCCTTCTTCTTGTTCTCTGCCTTTAACATCAAAGCCACAATCAGAGCAAGCACACCAAAGAGAGCAAAAATAGCCATCGGCAACGTGTAGTCATAAGTCTGTGCACCGTCTACTACCGGACCTTTGCAATAAGTATTCAACACCCATCCGATCAACAAAGGAACACCCATCAATCCCCAGTTCTGTACCCAGAAAATCAATGCGTATGCGGTACCCAACTGTTTTTCCGGAATAATCTTCGGAACAGACGGCCACATAGCTGAAGGCACCAACGAGAAGGCAAACCCCAATATAATCATGATGATAGTAGCAAACCACCATATATTCAGTATAGGCAGAGCAAACATCGTATGCACAAAAATAAGCATCACTGATCCGATTATCATCAATGTGGCTCCCTTACCAATACGGTCATAAAGCGAGCCGAACAACGGAGTCAGAATAATCGCACCAATCGGCAACAATCCGGGAATCGTTCCCGCCAACTTCGGATCTACATTATACTTCTGCACCATCAAGTCGGCAGCATACTTGATAAAGGGGAATACAGCCGAGTAGAACAATACACATAGTAATGCAATCAGCCAGAATCCTTTATTGGTAATGATATACACAATATCTTTCATACGGAACGGCTCTTCCGGTTCCAATCCCTCTGCATCCAAAGAAGCATCCAACTTCTTATCATAGAAAGTATAAAGGAAGAAAGCAATCGTACCCACGCACAACATAATCAGACAAAACAGAATCGGAGCAGGAATATTGGTATGGAATGTGCCACTCTCATCCATAGATCCGAAAAAGTCGGCCAAAGGAACCGTAAGCACCATTGCCAGAGTTGTTCCGATACGTGCCGTAGCCATTTCAAGTCCCATAGCCAACGCCATTTCCTTACCCTTGAACCATTTCACGATAATCTTGGAAACTGTGATACCGGCAATTTCCACACCTACACCGAAGATAGCATACCCCAATGCAGCCAGGGTTACCTGTGTTTTGAATCCGAAGAGCATGGCACCTTCCGGAAAAGTAGTAGAAATCGCATAGTATTTCAATCCACAACCAAACACCATCAATAAGCAAGCTCCCATTCCGGTGAAACGAACTCCCATCTTATCCAAAATGATACCACCGAAAATCAGCATCAATAGGAATACATTAAACCACCCGTAAGCGCTTGTGAAGAAACCATAATCAAGACTGTCCCATAGTAGTTCTTTCTCAAGCATGGGTTTTAGAGGAGACATTACGTCGGTGAGGAAATAGCCGCATAGCATAGTAAATGCGACTAATGCTAGAACACTCCATCGGAGTACGGCGGAGTCATTCAATTTCTGTTTCAAATGTTCTGTCATTGTTATATTTAAAAATAGTAGTTAATAATCTTCATACGACCAACAAAGGTAGTTAAATCTCGTTTGTTTCTATCAAAAAGAGATTGTTTTTACAAGAAAAAGTTAAGTGCGGATTACACTGACCACGCGGAAGATTGAAAATCCGTGTAATCTGCGTAATCCGCACTTAAATATCAAAGAAATGCAGCATCCGTCTGCACCTTCCCATTAATGGTTTTACCCCAAAGTCTTACCTGACAACGGAGTGAATTACTCTGCTGCAGGAGCAGGAGTTTCAGTAGCCGGTGCCGGAGTTTCTGTAGCAGGTGCATTGGTAGCAGGAGCTTCAGTTTGCGGCGCAGCCGTACCTGCGGGTAAGTTATACGGGTTAGTCTGTTGTTCTTTCTGTGCCTGTTCCAACACTGCGTCTTTAGCAACAGCAGAGCGAGGAACTACATAAGCAGTAGCAATGCTCATTACCACCATGAAGATAGCTAAGCCCCATGTTGCTTTTTCCAGAAAATCTGTAGTCTTGCGCACGCCCATGATGGCGTTAGATGAAGAGAAACCAGAAGCAAGTCCGCCTCCTTTTGAGTTCTGAATCAGCACGATGAAACACATCAACAAGGCTGCAATAACCATTAAGATAACGAATAATAAGTACATTTTTAGTTATTTTGAATTAGCGTTAATAATCAATTTCTCCAAAAATCTGATTTGGTCTGCAAAGTAAGCATTTTTTTTTGGATATTTCAAGCTTAATTTTTTAATTATTTCAAGAGCTTTTGAATATCGTTGCTGTTTAACATAGATTTTTGCCAAAGTTTCCGTAAAACAGCTGTCATCTTCCTCTTCTTCCTTCATCGTTTCTTCTTCGGTAAGTTCGTCCGAAGAGGTTGGCGAAGATGGCATTTCTTCTCTTAAAGGTTTCTTGCAGAGGGGAGAGTCGCTCTCGCTCTTTTCTATAAAGTCGTCAATCAGTTCGTAGCCTTTGAGTTTGGGCGTTTCTTCGGCCGGCTGTTCCGTGGCCGGAGTCTCCTCCAAAAGATAAGAGGTGTAATCCATCGAATAGTCGAAGCAGGTGCGGGCAGTCACCTCTTCGGGTACTGTAGACAAGAAAGCGTCGATCAATGCTAATGTGCGGTCTACGGACGGTTCGTCTTTCAGCACCTCCGTGAGAGGTACTCCCTTTTTTCGTGCCTGCACATCATAGCGGTCACCTTCAATCAACCGGAACAACTGCCGTCTGTCTGCAATGTAAAGAACTGCTTTCCGCAGTTCTCCACCAAAACTAATATCATGGAGAATATACAGATTCTTCAGATACAGCAGACGAAGTGACTGAAAATACGGATACCTCGCAAGAAGATTGCGCAGTTCGTACAAAGTATCCCTATTCAGCGTCTCGGGATGCTGAATCCATTGTTGAAAGTTAACAGAAGTCATTTATATTACCAGTTTGCTACAGTTGCATTAAAAATTTGGTCGGTGATCTCTTTAGACATTTCAGCAATCAATCCGTCCTGTACGGCAGTCAGCAACTGGCTAGAGTCGTAGGTACGGAACGCAGAAAACTGTTGTTCAAAGTCTTCGGCATGATTGGTGTTGTTGACAAAACGCACATTGACGGTGATAGTCAACTTCGTCTCCGAAGAGTAACCGTCGGCAGATACTGCCTGGTTGTACTGATTGTAACCTGTGATTTCTCCGTCAATCTGCAAGTCAGCATTCTGATTCGGCTTGAGCAGTTGCAGACGGGTCTGCCGGATGAAGATATCTTTCAGGTCTTCATTAAATTTGGTTGCCAACGGAGCATATACATACTCCGACTTGATCGGGAAGTCGGCTATCGAAATGGTCTTTACCTTATCATAATTGATAGACGATCCGTTAAACTTATAGGAAACAGTGCACGCAATGACTACCAACGGCAAGCCGAACAGTAACAAAGGGCGTATTATTTTCTTAATCCAATTCATATTCTTTTATTTTTCTATAAAGTGTACGCTCGGAAATATTCAAGTCCTTGGCCGCACTCTTCCGCTTTCCATGATGCCTCTCAAGTGCTTTGCGTATCATTTCTTTCTCCACTTCATCCAGTGACAAAGGAGATTCTTCTACATATTCTTCCGTGTCTTGTATGTCATCATCATCCTTGCAAACCGTGGGCTGCATGGTGTGAATGATAGCAGGTACCGAAGGTTGATGCGCCGTCACTACCGGAGTAGTAACCACCGTTCCCATTTGTCCTACCTGCCCCACCTGTCCGGCACGTTCCGCCATCAGGTTGTGCACCATCTTCTTCAGCTCCGCCACTTCCTGGCGCATATCGAACAGAACGGAATAAAGAATCTCCCGTTCGCTCTCAAAGCCTTTACTCTCACGCGTTCCCATCAGCGCGGGAAGACGTTGCGTATTTTGTGCGGGAAGATAATTCTGCAAGATAGCAGCAGAGATCTCCCTATTGGTTTCAATGATAGATATTTGCTCGGTGATGTTCTTCAACTGGCGCACATTTCCGGGCCACGGGTAAGCCAACAACTCTTTCTTCGCATCCTCCGTCAACTGAATAGCAGGCATCCGGTATTTCTCTGCAAAGTCTGCGGAAAACTTACGGAACAACAAAAGTACATCGTCACCACGTTCACGCAAAGGCGGTATTTGGATAGGCACCGTATTCAACCGGTAATATAAATCTTCACGGAAACGTCCTTCTGCAATCGCTTGTGTCAGATTGACATTGGTAGCTGCCACAATACGAACATCCGTCTTTTGCACTTTGGACGAACCTACTTTTATAAACTCGCCACTCTCCAACACACGGAGCAAACGCGCCTGGGTAGGCATCGGCAACTCCCCTACTTCATCAAGGAAAATAGTACCACCGTCGGCTTCGCCAAAGTACCCTTTCCGTTCGCCAATCGCACCGGTAAACGCACCCTTCTCATGCCCGAACAGTTCGGAATCAATCGTGCCCTCCGGAATAGCACCACAGTTGACAGCAATATACTGTCCATGCTTCCTCCGGCTATATTGATGAATAATCTGCGGAAAACTTTCTTTTCCGACTCCACTTTCTCCGGTAATCAGCACAGACAAATCGGTAGGAGCTACCTGAATGGCAACATCTATGGCGCGCGACAATGCTTCGGTATTTCCAATAATACCGAAACGCTGTTTCACTTGTTGTATCTCTGCTCTCGTCATCACTCGTTTTTAATCTTCGTCTACTGTATCCAGCTTCAGTTTATCACTATCGTCACGTTTCTCGTAATACTGTTTACGCAACGGATTGGCACGAGCCACTTTTTCCCGCTGACGATTACGGAACACATCGATGGCAACATAGATTGCCTGACGGAAAGAATCTTCACAAGCCACTCCCTTGCCTGCAATATCGTATGCCGTTCCATGAGCCGGAGAAGTACGTACTACCGGCAGGCCTGCCGTATAGTTCACCCCGTCTTCCATAGCCAAGGCCTTGAACGGAGCCAGCCCCTGATCGTGATACATCGCCAGGATACCGTCAAAATGAGTATAATTGCCCGAACCCATAAAGCCGTCGGCCGCATAAGGACCGTAGCAAAGGATTCCTTTTTCTTCCATTTCTTTCATGGCAGGGATAATCACTTCCTGCTCTTCCATTCCCAACAGACCACCGTCTCCGGCATGAGGATTGAGAGAGAGCACCGCAATACGCGGAGCGCCGATACCGAAATCCTGTTTCAGACAACGATGGAATATCATCAGTTTCTCCTGAATCAGTTCTTTGGTAATCGTAGTCGCGATCTCTCTGACAGGGATATGTGTCGTAACCAAAGCCACCCGGAAGTCATTCTTCATCAAAATCATCAATGACTTATCACCATTGCCCAGACGTTCTTCGATATATTCCGTATGTCCGGGGAAGGAGAACTCTTCCGACTGAATCGTATGTTTGTTGATCGGAGCCGTTACGATAACATCTATCAACCCTTCGCGATATTCTTCGATGGCACGTTCCAAGGCCCCCAGCGCAGCTTTACCGGCTTCGGGGTCGGGTTTGGAAAATTCCACTTTCACCTCATCATCCGTACAGTTCACCACGCTCAAACGGTTGTACCCCGCTTCGGTAGCAGAGTTGACAATGCTAAAATTGGCCTGTATATCCAGCGCTTTGCGATGATAAGCCGCTACTTTCGGTGAGCCATAAATGATCGGAGTACATAGTTCCAACATTGTAGGGTCGGAAAATGTCTTAAGAATCACCTCATAGCCCACCCCATTAATATCTCCTTGGGTGATACCTATCCTTATCTTGTTATCTTCCATGTTTTTATTTATTAGTTTGTTCCGCTTCCTTAGATGCCTCTCCCAATGGAATCTGATTCTGCTGAACTTCATTCGGAAGTTTCAGTGTATACAGAGATGCTTCCATCTGGCGTACCAGGTTGCGTTTCATTTTATCAGGTGAATAAACAAATATTTCTGCTGTAATAATTCGTTGGTTTTTCTCGTCCAGACGAGTGTGAGAGACATACGGACCACCCATAAAGTCGCCCTTCATACGCCACAGACCACGTGCTTCCATTGTGTAGCTGTTCTGCACATTGATCGGACGGACATCGGTCAGCAAACTATCGGTCGACATATAAACGCCCTCCTTGAATCCGGGAATATTGGCTTTCATCACGGAGTCACGTTTGTGCACAAAATATTCTTTGGTAAACGTATCCTTGTCAGTGTACGGATAAGAGTACATCACAAAGTTACGGTCGGCAGTACCTGTGTTGGTAGAAGCCCAGAAGAAATCATCCCCGGTCTTTGAATTAGCCAGTTCGGCATCCACCCAGATGTCGCATCCGAACAAACTGTCCACTTTCTGCGAAATGAAATTACTGTGTTTCCCTTCCAGGAACGTAATCTGACGGTTCATCTCCGCACGGGTAAAGAAGTCGACAATCGTCTTTTTGTTCTCTTCCACAAACTTCTCAAACTCTTCTTCGTTCGGAGCCTGGATAGTCAATATCATCTGCGGATTGGCATACACGTCCTTCGCATATTTGAACGAGGCTTTCGTATATATATCCTGTATATCTACAATAATAATGTTACGTATCAACTTCAGCGTAGAATCATAATCTTTCGGCGAAGTATACATAATCCGGAAAGAAGGTTCCGACTGCGGCAAACCGGGCATATCAGCATCGAGCGCATCATGTAAAGCCCTTCCGGCAGCACGATCCCAAACACCGTGATCTACTACAACCAAAAGCTCGTAAGCACGACCACTAGAGGTGTGATTTCCTTTCAGACCACAAGATGCAACGACAAAGGCTACCAAAGCGATGCATAAAATAAAAGAGTACTTTTTCATGATGTTCGGTTTTATATATTAACTTTCATTATTTTTCTCCTGTTTCGCTGTCGACAGCATACCGCAAGCGGCAAAAATATCTTCGCCCCTGGATGAACGGATAGTGGTGAAAAGTCCGTGTGACGTCAGATAATCACGAAAACGGGTCATCGTATCCATATCCGCCCCCTCGAGGTCTACCCCCGGTATGGCATGAAAACGAATCAGATTCACCCTGCAATCCAGCCCGCGAAGAAGTTTCAGCAACTCTTTGGCATAGACCTGCGAATCATTGAGCCCTTTAAAAACAATATATTCAAACGAAAGTCGACGTTGTTTACTAAAATCATAGTTTTTTAACAGTTCCACCATTTCGGTGATTGAAAACGCCTTTTCCGCCGGCATTAATTCAGCACGCTGAACGGTCAGCGGAGAGTGAAGGCTGATGGCAAGGTGGCAGTCATTTTCTTCGATAAAACGCTGCAATCCTTTCCGTAGCCCGACAGTAGAAAGCGTGATACGCTTCGGACTCCATGCGTAACCGTAGGTAGCGGTCAGTAGTTCCAATGCTTTCAATACCTCATCCAGGTTATCGAGCGGCTCGCCCATTCCCATCATTACGACATTAGTCAGTTTATCCCGTTCCGGCAGCGAATGAATCTGGTTTATGATCTGGCTGGCGGTCAGGTTAGCTGTATACCCCTGTTTACCGGTCATACAGAACTTACAGTTCATCTTGCAACCTACTTGTGACGACACGCACAATGTTGCCCGGTCATCATCCGGTATATAAACCGACTCTACAAAATGGTTCTCACCCACTTTATAAAGATACTTCACCGTACCATCTACAGAGCGCATTTCATCTACCGGAGCTTCCGCTCCCACCTCATAGTTCTGCTTGAGCAACTCCCGGTGTTTCAATGACAAATTAGTCATATCATCAATCGAGGCTACCTTCTTTTCGTAAAGCCAGGATGCAATCTGCTTGGCAGCAAAGCCGGGCATACCCAGTCTTTTTGTCAATGATTGAAGCTCTACAAGAGTCATTCCTAAAAGGGGATATTTAGACATTCTTCTTTCTATTGATAGTTTATATCTGCAAATGTAAGGAAATAAAGTCGATTTCCGTATAGCAGGAATGTAAAAGTTAACAAAAAAGGGAAGTATGCCTCCGTTATGATTCAACCACGCTGATATATTGAAGTAGCTTTTGCGCCATTTCAGAATCCTCGCCATTCTTTTTCACTTCATGACCGTACGCCTCACGGAAACAAGCCAGCGCCTCTTCCCGTTCATTACAAAAGCTGTGCAAAACCCCTAGGTTCTGACAAGCCAGAATCGTATCTTCATCCTCCCATCCCAGATATTTCTTTCGCAGTTCAAACTCTCTGAAGAAAGCCTCTTTCGCCATTGGATAATTCTCCAACTTCACATAAGCCTGTGCTTTGTAATAATATACCAGACAGGAAGCATTAAGGTCAGTATCATCGTGAAAATCCAAAGACGTTGCAATACGAATCACGTTATCATAGTCTTTATTCATGTAATACTGCTGCATAATATCACATCTCAATGCCTCGTAGCGGACAGTCAGTTCCGCCAGACGCGGTTTTTCGCTGAAATACATTTCATGCAGAAGAGACTCACGGAAGAATAAAGTAGACGCCTGCTCATCGCCACGTTCATTCATCATCCGCTTGAATTCCCTGCATAGATAATACAACTGTTTATGACAAGCGACGATCTGTTTTTTGCTGTCTATCTGTATAGCAATGTCCAACGCCTGATTCATCAGCATCCATGCTTCATCGTATCGTTTGATATAATAAAGACATTTACCCTGCATACGCAAACATTTAGCCACTCCACCAGACAGTCTGCCATTCAACGACTCGTGCATTTCAGCTACTTTCCGGAATTTCTCGGCAGCACTCTCTTCCTCATCCTTATAGTAATCACAATAAGCCAGATATT
The DNA here is from genome assembly GCF_020982715.1 of Bacteroides sp. 1_1_30. NCBI lineage: Bacteria > Pseudomonadati > Bacteroidota > Bacteroidia > Bacteroidales > Bacteroidaceae > Bacteroides > Bacteroides sp. 1_1_30. The sequence goes on along the minus strand of NZ_JAJKHN010000029.1, from coordinate 62,392 downwards.
CGGAAAGTTCAATGACTTCTGCCTGACTCTTCTCGTCAGCAGAAGCCGCATGATAATCAAGCGCCCTATTCAAATAGGTCACTGCTTCATTGTATTGCTCATTGTAGTAATATGCCAGAGCTAGATTTCGGCAGGTGTTGGCAATCTCCAGTTCCGGAGTCGGTACAATGTTTTCCTGCATCACCAATGCTTTCAGGAAACAGTCGCATGCCGTTTCGTATTCTTCATTACGGGCATACCGGCATCCCTCATTCATCTTCAATACCGACTTGGCAATGAGTGGCATGGCAGCACCTTCCATACTCTTCTCACTCACAGCAGCTGCCGCCTTCGTCAGATGGAAAGAACTGCTCAAGAAAGTAGCCATATCATTAGCAATGACAGGAATTAAAAAAGAATCGATCTCATCAAAGTCCAATTCGGCATAGACTTCAGGCGTAACTTCAGGATTGTCGTTCATGATCGCCTTCCAGCTATCTTCCAACAGAGAACGATTCGTGCGATACAGAATCTCGAAAATCTCCACATCACAAATCCAATCCTTCAATATATCCCATTCTTGCATCTTATAGCATTGATAGGTAATCTCCACTTTATAGCGATACGAATCATGGTAGCAGAACTGTTTCATGCGATAGTTATAATCGGCAAAAGTCAACGGATGGGAAAGAATCTCTTCCTCATCCAGCAAAGCGGAAATAATTTCATGGCGACTATCATCTATACATTCGTCATCTTGAGCGAAATAGCGTTCGATTGCCTCTACCATTTGTGTGTCACCAATGCAATATCGTCCTCCTTTGTTGGTAAGCCAGCTGCTCATTTCCACTCTCAACTGCGACCAAAGTATCTGATTAATGTCTGCCATGCTCTTCACTTCATCTTCGGTAAATCCTTCTAAAGTAAGTGAAAGCATCAGAAGCGTTCTTCCAATCTCTTCGAAACCATAATCAGCCGACAAACGCCGTAACACACTGTCATAGAATTGCCCAACCTCATTGAGCCGGCAATATCCACTCATATATTCATTGAGAGCATCGTACTGACCGAACGAAACCAGCTCGTTGAGCAATACACTTAAACAGCGCGGTTGTTTAGCCAGCACCCACGAAGCAAGAATATCTTCCTGTTGTGCGGACAAAGCCTTGGAGTAAGTAGACAAATACTGCTTTGAGAACGACTTGGCATCCGCCTGTGAAAAACCATTCAACTGGAAATGGGCGTAGCCATTCTGAACAAAGGGCAGGTAGGCAGTGGATGACGCAGAAAAGCTCAACACGACTTTCACGTTCGGGGGAATAGATGCAAATAAAGAAAACAGGGATGCTTCAGTCGGATTCAGATAACTGATGTCATCAATCAACAGAATGATAGGGTATCTTGATGCACCCAACACACTCCACAACTGACTGAACTTTTGGATAGAATTCAAATCTTCTTCAATCTCCTTGAGGTTTCGAAGTGTGTTTCCTGAAAAAGTGTTCAAGCCAGCATCTCCCATCAAAACCGAGTTTTTCACGGTGTCCATGATGGATTTGGCAGTGCTTTGGGTCGAGTCCAGTTCTTTTGAGACTTCCGCCGCGAACAAATTTTCTTCACCCAAAGATTGATGCTTGAGTGCGTTCTGGCATTTGGAAGCTAACATTCTCGCCAACGTTTCCGGATAAGAAGACAATGTAGTACTATCCAAGCGATGATAGATAGGAATCATCGGCATATCATTGTTCACCAAATCGCTCCAATGAGCCAACAAAGCACTCTTGCCAAGACCGCAACCGCCCGTTACCACCAGACACCGCTGTTCATCCGCCGCCAAAAAATCAGCAAACGCGTGATCTGCTTCAGGTATTGGGTGATAATTGAATAAGAGTTCATTGCGCGTCAGTTGTTCTTGCAATGCTTGATTATCTTCAACGGTCAGTACGTCAGGAAACTCCCGTTCAAGCAATTCCGTGAAAGCAGCTTCCACAAGGTTACACAACTGATCGGGCGAATCATACTCTTGCACAGGATAACGATCCTGTTGCAAAATACTCTCTTTCAGACGTTTCAATTTAAGAGACTCCTCTTCAGGGCAAGACAGTTCATCATCTGCCGACTGTTTTATATAAAAATAGGCATGTAACGGATTGGGATTGCGCAGTACACCAAACTGCATTTCAATTTCCGTCACACTCAAATGGTGATTCAAGTCATCTTCTATCCAACGATATTCCAAGCTGTCATTGAGAGTTTGAGATAAATCTTCATAACTGGGACACCATCCATAGCGGTCGCCTACCATACCTATGAAGAAAGGCCGGGAGTTAACGATCTCTTTCAGGCATATTTCAACAACCTTGCCGCTTTTCGCATCTTCTTCTGTGATTCCCCAACGCAAATCAACCAATGAAATGGTGGCACCACGGCTGGCAGCCTTCACTTGCAAACCCTTAAAGAGTTTGACTAATGCAGAACGTTCCATCTCCATGTCTCTGAACGTTGACGAAAGGAATACACGGATAACACGTGAATTTTCAGCGGGAACTGAATACTGGGCTAGTTGTTTAGTCATAATATAGATTCGTATTAGTTAATGAAGTATTTCGCAAAGCCAATTGATAAAGATTGGCAAGATATGGAAATTTAATCAGATAACAAAGACCATAAACAAAAAAAACGAGCACAAAAAAGGCACGGATTACACGGGTTTCGCGGTTCCCTCATAAGTTTAAACCGCGTAAATCCGTGTAATCCGTGCCTAATATCTATTACTTGCTACTTGTTTAGAAGAACAAGAAGCGTGTATCTTTTACGTTTGCTTTCAGATACAAATCATTCATCAGACGGCTGGCAAAACGTGCGTGCATGTTAGTCAGCGTAGCTTCTTCTGCTTTTGCGTCGAATGTTTCGTTCAGTTTGTCCTTGCCGTATACCTGCAATACAAATACTCCGGCATTACCTTTGATAGGAGCGCTCAACTGATTTACTTCAGCTGCAGAAGCATAAGCACCTACCAGCGGTTCGCTGCTGCGCAATGCTGATACGTATGCAGGAGCTGCAAAAGTAACCATCTTCAAAGAGTCGCTAACTGCATTAGTCATCTCTTTGTACTGGTTGAATGAAGTTGCATTGGCAGCTTTCATGTCAGCCATAATCTTTTCAGCTTTCTTATCTTTTACGATTTCAGCTCTCAACTGATCCTGTACTGCTTTCAACGGACGATATCCTTCCGGCTTAATGCCTACCAGACCTACTACCATCATGTGATCGCTTTCGCCACATTCGTACAAGCCGGAAACATCACCCGGTTTTGCTTTATCAAATGTCCATCTCAACGCTTCTTTTGTACCTCTTACACCACCGATATTGTGTTCAGAGCTGCTCAAATCCATTCTGTCGAGCAATCTGTAACCGGCTTCTTCAGCGTTAGCTACCATCTTTTCTACACTCGGATTAGCTGCGATAAACTGGCTGAAATCATTATAAGCGCGGTTGTAAGTTTCTTTGCTGAACTCTACTTCACGTTTGATAACAGCTACTTTATATTTGTCTTTTACAGATTTCTTGTTCGTTACCTGAAGAATTACGTTTGCTTGTCCCATCGGCAAGTTTACCAATTCGTTCACACCTGTATTGTTGATAGCAGAGATGAATTTCAGGTTATCGCCGTCTATCTGTGCACCTTCGTACTGTGCAGAAGTTAGCCAGTTTGCATCACCAGTCTGACCATATTTCTTTGCCAGATCAGCAAAGTTAGCGCCACCTTTGATCGCGTTGTAGATACTATCAGCCAATGTCTTTGTCTTCACAGCATCTTCTGCGTATACCTGAATCTGACGGAATTCGACAGAATCGGCAGCAGCAGCTTTAGCTACAATTTTAAAAGAGTTGATTGTATTGTCGGCACCGTTATAGTAAGGACCATAAATAGTACCTACCGAAGCAGAGTCCAAACGGGCAACTACATCTGACGGGAAAGCTGTTTTGTTATAGAACAAGTCTACATAAGGAGCTTCCGAGCCAGTCGAACGGATGAAAGAAGTATAATCTTCCGTAGTAGTAGCCAACTGTTCAGTAGCTTCGTCCACTTCTTTCTGGATAGCAGCTCTGTCTTCAGCACTTGCAGTCACTTGTACATCGATGTACTTGATGTCACGAGTTTCCTGATATTGTTTGAATTGTTCTTTCTTCTTGTTATACAAGTCTTTCAGTTCCGATTCTTTCACTACGATTGTAGAGTCCACTACAGAAGAGTAAGGAATACCAGCCATCAACACGTTGTACTGGTTCACTCTTGCATCGAAAGCGTCCTGTGCTTCCACCGGATTGGAAAGAAGAGCTTTAGACACCAATGCCTGATACTTTTCTGCCAGACGGCTCTCGATCAGAGTTTTCTGAATGAAAGACCAGTATTTATACATGTTATTGTATTGTTCAGCATACTGTGCCGGCATTTGTGATTCGCTCATCTTGGCATATTCCACGAGGAACTTGTTCAACATATCCTTGTCGAAGTTTCCTGTTTGCGGATTCTGGAAAGGAGTTTGTCTCAACAAAGGATGAACGCCTGCTTTCAGGATGTCCTGGATTTCAGCAGCAGAAACAGTCAGTCCCAGTGCTTTTGCTTCTTTTTCGATCAGTTTATTGTTTACGTAGGAACGCCATACTTCATCGCGCACCTGATTGGTTTGTTCGTCATTCAAGGCGGTCACCCCACGCATGAGTTTCACCACTTCGGTATATTCTTCTACCAAATTCTGATACTCTTGAGCGGAAAGAGCGTCTCCGTTCACCTCACCTACGTCATGTGCCTGATGCGGCTGCATCACCTTCCATGCGTCACCCGCAATGAAAGCAAACAGCGCCAAGCCGATAACAATCACCAATAGAGGTCCTTTCGACCTAATGTTTTGTAACGTTGCCATTTTGATTAATACGATTTATGTTTATTATTATTTCTTTCTTTTGTCGTTTTAGCGCACGAAGATACAAAAAATGCTAATATGCATCTATTTATTGGCTAAAAATTTCTTGATTATCGTCATTATTCCAAGACTTTTAATCGCACGAGTTCTATTTTTGTCGCTGTGACCTTAATTATCTTGAATTGATAACGTCCTACCCGGACCACTTCATGCAACTTCGGGAAGCTCTGATATTGGTTCAGGATCAACCCTCCTACTGTCAGATAATCATCCGACTCGGGCAAGTCGAGTCCGTACGTCTCATTGACTTTTTCTATCTCCAGGCGGGCGGACAACACATACTCGCGTTCGTCGATCTGCTTGCTGATATAGGAAGTGTTATCGTGTTCGTCTTCTATATCTCCAAAGATTTCTTCAACGAGGTCTTCCAAAGACACGATGCCGGACGTACCGCCAAATTCATCCACCACTACGGCAATCGTTTTCTTTTGCTGCATGAAGAGTTTCATCAGTTTGTTGGCGGACATCGTTTCGGGCACAATCGGCACTTGTTTCACATTCTCATGCCAGTTTTTCGGGGCACGGAACATTTCCGACGAATGGATATAGCCGACTACGTTATCGATATTCCCGTCATACACGATTATCTTGGAGATTCCGGATTCTATAAAGCGGCTTTTCAGCTCGTCCAGCGAAGTAGTCAGATCGACAGCCACCACTTCGGTACGGGGAACGATGCAGTCGCGGATTTTTATGTTCGAGAAGTCGAGGGCGTTCTGGAAGATTTTCACTTCCGTGTCCAACTCTTCTTCATTTTCGGCATTATCAATGCTGCTTTGTACGAAGTAATCGAGGTCGACTTTTCCAAAAGCTCTGTCGGACGCATCCTTATTAACCTTCATTCCAAAGAGGCGAAGGAAGATACAAGACAAGCCGGAGGCTAATTTGGAGATGGGATAGAGAACCACATAACAAACAATAAGCGGAATGGCAAAAACATTCAAAACCAGATTGGGATTGATTTTGAAGATTGTTTTCGGCAAAAACTCTCCGGTCACCAGAATAATCAGGGTAGAAATAACGGTCTGCGCCAACACCATCAGGAAATGATTGTCAATGAATCCCGCCAGCAGATTGTCGCCGATAATCTGTGCCATCAGAATACCATAGATGACCAGTGCGATATTATTCCCCACCAGCATGGTAGAGATAAATTCATTCGGGTTCTTGAAGAAGATAGAAAGGATGCGGGACGTAATTCCCCCCTTGCGTTCCATCTCAAAACGCAGTTTGTCTACCGACACAAAGGCAATCTCCACTCCTGAAAAGAAAGCGGAAAAGACCATGGTGATAATTAGAGAGATATAAATATTCATAAGTTTTGATTTACGATCAGACGATTTACGAGGTACGGTACAATGAAATGACTTCGCCTATTTCGCAGAATCTTTATTCACTGAATCCGGCAGTGCTTTTGTCTCCGGTTGGGGCGGACCGCTACTCGCTTCCTCGTCCACATAGAAAATACCTTCAATATTACGAATGGTATATATAGTCATTTGCTGGTTCGAGTCGAAGCCGTGTCCTGTGATAATTCTGTCCGGTTGCTGGATACGTATAAACTTGTCGGAATACACTTTTTGAGTGGCCTCATTCCAGTAGAGCAGTTCGGTATTAAAACGCTCTCCTTTGCGGTTCTGTATATCCACATTCCCTATCAGCTTCCAAAGCCTTTCTTTGTCATAATAATAGGCAGTATCTGCTTTAATACTGGCTTCTACATTAAAGATAGAGTCGAACTGCTCCATATACACCCCTTTTTCAAACGCCCAATACGAAGGCTTTTTACGGTCGTACATCATCCACTCTTCCGTGTTCACCCTATAACGTGTCACTCCGGAATCGGAAATAAGGGTAGTAACTCCCAATGTGGTCATCACCGGAAGAGAATCACGTTCTGTGATAGCCTCTCCCATAGCTTTCTGTTTTCCGCCACAGGAAGATAATAAAAGAAGCATAACAACCACCCCGAAGGTGATTGTTATGCTCATGCTTTTATGCAACAAACGGTTTCTTCGTTTTCGCAACATACGGTTATCTAATCGTTGTAGTCTCTCCTATCCAACCGCCGATAGTGATGCGGTCGCCTTGCTTGTAACCTAACATAAACAGGTCTTTAGCTTGTGGAGTATGACCAGAATATCTACCGATCAAGCTGTTAGCTTCTTCAGCTACGCTCGGATCTACTTGTTTTGCACGTTGCAGTTTGTCGATTACTGCAAAGTAAGTACACTTGTTCAAAGCTGACTCGTCGCTCCAGTTAGGGCTCATTGCATACAGATTGGCAATCAGGATATATGGAGCACCATAGTTTTCGTTGAACCCGATAGCTTTCTGGCAATATGCTCTTGCTTGAGACAGTTTTTTAGCAGAAGCCAATACTGCTGCGGCAGCGTATGCTTTTTCAGCTTTCTTCACGTTGTCAGTTTCCAATCCAATGGCTTCGTCGAAGAATTTGACAGCACCGTCGATGTCACCTTTCTTAAATGCCTGGTAAGCACATCCGGTAGCGGCATCTGCACTAGGTTCTATTTTGTACACATAGAAAGCAGCCTGTTGATAAGCTTCGCTTTCCGTACATCTCATCATTTTCATGATGTCAATTACTTTTTTCAAGTAAGCCAGGTCTGTTTGGTTAGCTTCTACTTTCGGTCCATAGATGTTTTGCAGTGATTCGCAATCAGCCGTTCCGCTGTTTACAAACAAAGCAACCAGATTATCTTTGATACCTTGCAAGTTTTTCTTCTTTGCTTCGTTCGTTTCAGCGGCAATAGCAGCATCAGCATATTCAGAAGCAGCCAGATAATCCTGAATGAATTGTTCCTTATGGTTAGGATCTGTTTTCAGTTTATCCAAAGACATTTGCAGGAAATAGAAGATAGTAGCGGCAGCAGATTCAGCTTTTACTGCATTTACCGACTGGCTCAACCATTGATAAGCCTGATTAACATCAATTTTAGGAGCGAAAGCGATGTAATCTACTGCTTTGATACCCAGAGCTTCATCAGCAGAAGACACTTTTGTACCTTTAGCCAAGAACTCATCTGTGTATTTGATACGCAAATCATGCGTATTCATCAGTTCATCAAAATATTTCTGATATTCCGGATTATTCCTATCCTTGATTTGTCCCATCAAGCCTTTCAGAATTTTATATCCGTCAGTAAAAGTATAGAAACGAAGCGTCGGGCAGTTTTCCAACACAGCTTTCCAAGGAGTATACGCATCTTTAAAGTTACCTGCACGCACAGCTTCATGCGAGATACTACTGTTCGAGTTACAGTTAGTCGCATCCTGTGCTACCACAGTGGTTGCCCCTGCCGAAAGGAACAACATAGCCACAAGCGTTTTAATTTTCATTGTATCTAAATTTTAGTTGTTATTATTATAGTCGTCTATTCTTTCTCTTCTTACATTCATCTCAATTACTCTACTCTGCGCTTGAAGAACCAACGTTCGTTGAACGTCAATCCGATGCTAACGCGGAAGATATTTTCGTTTACAAAGGTCGATTCCTGTCCACTTACACGAACAAACTGTCCGCTGATGCTAAGGATGGAACGGGAACGAGGCACAGGCAGACCGAAACCGGCAGTTACGCCATATTCGCGGGCTGCGTCTTTACCGCCAATCTTATAATACGGAGTCGTATAATAAGCTCCCAAACGATATTTGATGTGGGATAAATAGGAACGTCCAATCAAATTGGGAATATATTCCGCACCCACTGATATTTTATGACGGTCGCAATACGTGTATGTTTCATCAAAATCTTCACGTACAGCATCATCCGATGTATTTACGCCAAACTTTGTTTTTGACCATTGTTGCAAACTGTAATCCAGACCGACAGTCAAACGTTTGTCATAGTTATATGTAAAGCCGACGCCAAAAGTATTAGGCACTTCAAGCGTAGCATCCCAATCCTGACTGACAGTTGAGCTAGCTTGCGTCGTTACTGTATAATCATTATTCAGTTTATGCTTCGGAGAATATACTGCTCCGATAGTGGCTGAATGTTTTTTGTTAAATTCTTGCGTATATTGCAATCCAAAATCCAGTTTATAATCCGACACTGACACAGCATTCTGCCTAATGTAAGAATAAGCAGAAGCGGTATTCGGATAAAGCTGCGTCAACGAGCGGGTTATGTCTCCCCAAAAATAAGAAGCATTCACACCAACAGACAGGTTTTTCAAGACTTTTACACCCGCACCAACATACAGTTGATGTAAACCTCCCTCACCAGTAAGGCTTTTCGTGCTATACGGTGAAGTTTCTGTAGCCTCATTGCTTTCCGATACAGAATATCCCACATTGGAAAATGGCAACAGACCGATACTCATCGCTACCCTCGGATGCAAACGAAATTGCATAGCCAAATAGTCGAAGCTAGAGTTTTTAGCGTTCAGTTTCACACCACCGCCACTAATATTCATATTTTGCAGACTAACGCCTCCTTCAAAAATAAACGTCAACGAGTCAATGGCTGTATACGAAGCAGGATTCAGCGGATTGATCTGTGCTCCATCCCGAAGTCCAAAAGCAATCCCCCCCATCGCCTTGCTATTTCCGAAACTCTGATCGGACAAGTCGCCATAGCCATATCGTGTATAAGGAGAGTTTGTATTATTTTGAGCGATTGCCATTCCGGTAACCATCGTGAGCAAAAGCGCACAAAGTGTGTGTTTAAATCCTACCATTATTATAGTTTAAAATTCTATTTAATCCTTTCAACACTAAAAATCTATCTGCAAAGATGATACTTTTTACGCTGCTATCAAAAGAAAAATCATCTCCGCCCGTTAAAAAAACCAAAAGTTCAGGATATTTATGCTTCATAGACTCAATATAACCTGAAATTTCGTATTCCATCCCTTTCATCACTCCGGCGCGTATAGCCGTTTCGGTGTCCCGTCCCATCGGGAGTTTGCGCCCGTTGGTGTCTACCAGGGGCAAACGTCCTGTAAACTGATGCAGTGCCTTGAAACGCATCTGCATACCGGGAGATATATTACCGCCATGATACTGGCCTTTTGAGTCGATAAACTCGTAAGTAATGCAAGTTCCCGCATCAATCACCAATATATCCCGATGAGGAAACTGCTCATTAGCACCCACTACGGCAGCCATACGATCATATCCCAATGTTTCGGGAGTTTCGTACAGGTTGACAACCGGAAGCGGAGTCTGATGATTGAGCCAGAGCAAAGGAAACGGCAAAGCGGCCAAATCAGCTAAAACCTTTTCGTTTAAATCAATGACAGTAGCCACAATCCCCTGCTCAACCGGATATTGAGAACAAAGAGCTTTCAAGCAACCTAGAGACTGATTGGATTCAGCTACTACATCCACCATTTCTCCGCCGTCGAAGAAAGCAATCTTTGCCTTTGTATTTCCTATGTCGATTATTAAATTCAAATCTTTTGGTTCTTTAGCGGGCGCAAAGGTAAAGTAAAAAAAGAAAAGTTGAAGCATAGAAGAGGAATTATCTTCTTTTTTCATTTTAGAAATCCCCCAAAACAAAAATATCGAACTATCTATTTTTAAATAGATCAATTATCTTTTATTGTTTATTATGTATTCCACTTTGCGTTCGGCAGTCCTTTTTCATTACATCATAAACAGCTAATAAGCAATAGATTACAAGAGAAAAACAGCGTTCCACAAAGCGTTCCGCTATTTTGTAATCAATTTTCCGTTCAAACAGAAACATTATTTCATCCAAACAGAGGCTCCGTTTTATCTCATCTAAAGGCAAATTTCCTGAATCATCTTCATTTTTTCATTCACAAAACACAGAAAAAGTGTGTTGAGCGAACTATATTATATAGATTATTATATTTTAGTATTTATATATGTTCGGTTGGTGGTTCGCCTACTTTTTTCCGAGCGTTGCAAACGCATGACAGACAAGCAGTTGAGCCACCTTCAGGGGGTGTTCGTTTGGCTGTTCGATTTTTTAGCCCCAAAATAGAGGCTCTATTTGAGGGAAACAGAGCCTCTGTTTAAGCCATATAGAGCCTCTGTTTGTATGAAATAGAGACTCTATTCCGATAAAACAGAACCACCGTTTTCCCGAATCCAACAATTCTTCCTATATTTGCCACCAAAATAAAACGAGCCTGCTAATGAAACGTTTTTTCTTATATACAATCCTCTCCTTCTTCCTGCTGCTTCCGTCCGCCGGACAAGCACCTGCCAACAGCAACGACTCCATCCGCTTGAGCTTGTTGACTTGCGCTCCCGGAGAAGAAATATATTCCCTGTTCGGACACACTGCCATCCGCTATGAAAACCCGTCACAAGGGATTGACGCTGTGTTCAATTACGGATTATTCAGTTTCAACACTCCTAACTTCATCTTCCGCTTCTCGCTCGGAGAAACCGACTACCAACTGGGAGTAACGGATTATGAGCATTTTGCGGCTGAATACGCATTCTACGGACGCAGCGTGTGGCAGCAAACACTGAACCTGACTGATGAAGAGAAAACAAAACTAATCCAGTTATTACAAGAAAATTATCGTCCGGAAAACCGGGTGTACCGCTATAATTTCTTTTACGACAATTGCGCCACCCGTCCCCGGGACAAGATAGAAGAAAGCATTGCAGGAAAGGTGGTTTATCCGACGGAACCGCAGGATGGTTCGCGCACTTTCCGCGACATCGTACATCAATATTGCAAAGGACATCCGTGGGCGCGTTTCGGCATCGACCTCTGCATCGGAAGCGAAGCCGACCAGCCCATCACACAACGGCAAATGATGTTTGCCCCCTTCTATCTGATGGATGCTTTCGACGGCGCACAGATTTCCACAGATACCTATTCCCGTCCGCTTGTCAAAACCAACAAGCTGATAATCGACGTCACTCCCGAACCGGATGAAAGCGGCTGGATGCCCACTCCTCTCCAATGCTCGTTACTCTTATTTATACTGACAGCCGCCGCCACGATCTATGGCATCCGCCGGAGAACCGGATTATGGGGGATCGACCTTGTTCTTTTTGGCATGGCAGGTATCGTGGGATGCGTCCTCGCTTTCCTCGCCCTCCTCTCCCAACACCCGGCAGTCAGCTCCAATTTCCTGTTATTGGTTTTCCATCCGGGACAACTTCTTTTCCTTCCCTACATCGTATATTGTGTCCGAAAAGGGAAGAAATGCTGGTACTTGACCTTAAATCTGGTCGTTTTAACACTTTTTATAGTGCTTTTTCCTGTAATTCCGCAAAGATTTGACTTTGCTGTTGTACCTTTGGCACTCGTTTTGCTGATACGTTCAGCAAGCAATCTGATTGTGACATCTAAAAAGAAATAATGAAAGGACTACTAACTTCCCTCATCACCGTACTGACTTTCACCGGGCTACAAGCCCAGTCACTGCCTTCCGCCCCTAAATTAGTGGTAGGGCTGACTATCGACCAATTGCGTACGGACTATCTGGAAGCGTTTTCGTCACTCTACGGCGAGAAAGGCTTCAAACGTCTTTGGAAAGAGGGAAGAGTGTTCCATAACGCCGAATATACCTTCTGCGGCGTAGACCGCGCTTCTGCCATCGCAGCTATTTACAGCGGCACGACGCCTTCCATGAACGGAATCATCTCCCAACGATGGATGGACGCCTCTACCCTTCGCCCCGTCAACAGTACGGACGATACCGAATTCATGGGATATTACACCGACCAAACCGCCGCACCCACCAAATTACTGACTTCCACCATTGCCGACGAGCTTAAAATAGCGACCCAAGGCAAAGGACTCGTATATGCCATCGCCCCCGATTGCGATGCCGCGCTTTTCGCAGCCGGACATGCCGGAAACGGTGCTTTCTGGCTCAATCCCAACACCGGAAAATGGAGCGGAACGACCTATTATGGAGAATTTCCGTGGTGGGCAAGCCAATACAATGACCGGCAGGCGATTGATTTCCGTATTGCGGGTATGACATGGGAACCGGTATTCCCCCGTGGCATGTACACTTTTCTGCCAGATTGGCGGGATATACTCTTCAAATATAAATTTGATGACGACCGTAACAATAAGTACAGACGCTTCATCGCCAGCCCTTTTGTGAATGACGAAGTGAACGCACTTGCCGAAGAGGCATTGAACAAAAGCTCCATCGGCATGGATGACATTACTGACTTATTGGCACTCACTTATTATGCAGGAAACTACGCACATAAATCCGTACAGGAATGTGCCATGGAAATACAAGACACCTACGTGCGTCTCGACCGCAGCATCGAAAACCTGCTCGAAGCGCTCGACAAGAAAGTAGGACTACAAAACGTGCTTATTTTCGTCACTTCCACCGGATATACGGACAGCGAATCGGCTGACTCGGGATTGTACAAGATTCCCGGCGGAGAGTTTTATCTCAACCGTTGTGCCGCCCTATTGAATATGTACCTGATGGCTACGTATGGCGAAGGAAAGTATGTGGAAGCTCACCACAACCAGCAGATTTATCTGAATCATAAATTGCTGGAAAAGAAGGAACTGAATCTGGCAGAGATCCAACAAAAGTCAGCAGAATTCCTGATGCAGTTCAGCGGAGTGAACGAAGCATATTCAGCCAACCGACTGTTGCTGGGTTCATGGACACCGGAAATTCATAAAATACGCAACGGCTACCACCGTAAACGTTCGGGCGACCTCGTAATCGACGTCCTTCCCGGATGGACCATCGTCAACGAGAACGGCGGCGAAAACAAAGTGGTACGTCATTCTTATATCCCTTCACCGCTGATTTTCATGGGACATTCCGTAAAACCGGCCATTATCCAGACACCTGTAACCATTGAACATATTGCGCCCACACTGGCACATTTCATGCGCATCCGGGCTCCCAATGCCTGTACTTCTGCTCCTATTACCGACCTACGGTAAAAATTTACTCACAAAAACAGGGAGCAAAACATAAATAAATCAGCATTTTAATGTAACTTTGCGGAGATTATTCGCCACAAATCCCACAGATTCACACAGATTAAAAAGAAAGATCCGTGTTCTATATGAAAAAATCTGTGTAAATCCGTGGAATCTGTGGTGCAGAAAAAGATAAATAATAAACTAAATAATATAACATGGGATTTAATGAATTTTTAAGCTCGATTTTCGGAAACAAATCCACACGAGACATGAAAGAAATCAAGCCCTGGGTGGAAAAGATCAAAGCTGCCTACCCGGAGGTTGAGAAACTGGACAACGACGCCCTCCGTGCCAAAACGGAAGAACTCAAAAAATATATCCATGAATCGGCTACTGCCGAACGTGCGAAAGTGGAAGAGTTGAAGGCAAGCATCGAGACACTGGAACTGGAAGACCGCGAAGAAGTCTTCGCACAAATCGATAAGACAGAAAAAGAAATTCTGGAGAAATATGAAAAAGCACTGGACGAAGTACTGCCCGTTGCTTTTTCTATCGTGAAAGCTACTGCCAAACGTTTCACAGAAAATGAAGAAATCGTTGTTACCGCTACGGATTTTGACCGCCAACTGGCTGCAACGAAAGATTTTGTACGCATCGAAGGCGACAAGGCCATCTATCAGAATCACTGGATAGCCGGTGGTAACGATACGGTATGGAACATGGTTCACTACGATGTACAGCTCTTCGGTGGTGTCGTTCTGCACAAAGGTAAGATTGCGGAAATGGCAACCGGTGAAGGTAAAACATTGGTGGCTACCCTCCCGGTATTCCTCAACGCACTAACCGGAAACGGTGTGCACGTGGTTACCGTGAATGATTACCTCGCCAAACGTGACTCCGAATGGATGGGACCTCTTTATATGTTCCACGGCTTGAGCGTGGATTGTATCGACCGCCATCAACCGAACTCCGACGCGCGCCGTCAGGCATACCTGGCAGACATCACGTTCGGTACAAACAACGAATTCGGTTTCGACTACCTGCGTGACAACATGGCTATCAGCCCGAAAGACCTTGTACAACGTCAGCACAACTATGCCATCGTCGATGAGGTCGACTCGGTATTGATTGACGACGCCCGTACTCCGTTGATTATCTCCGGTCCTGTACCGAAAGGCGACGACCAATTGTTCGAGCAACTCCGTCCGTTAGTAGAACGTCTGGTAGAAGCACAGAAAGTATTGGCTACCAAATATCTCTCCGAAGCAAAGAAACTGATCGCATCCAACGATAAGAAAGAGGTGGAAGAAGGATTCCTCGCTTTATACCGCAGCCACAAGGCATTGCCGAAAAACAAGGCTTTGATTAAGTTCCTTAGTGAACAGGGGATCAAGGCAGGTATGCTCAAAACGGAAGAGATCTACATGGAACAGAACAACAAGCGTATGCATGAAGTTACTGATCCGCTGTATTTCGTGATCGACGAGAAACTGAATAGTGTAGACCTGACAGACAAGGGTGTAGACCTGATTACCGGTAACTCTGAAGACCCGACATTGTTCGTTCTTCCGGACATCGCCGGACAACTTTCGGAACTGGAAAACCAACATCTGACTAACGAACAACTGCTTGAAAAGAAAGATGAACTTCTGACAAACTATGCCATCAAATCGGAACGTGTACACACCATCAACCAGTTGTTGAAGGCTTACACCATGTTCGAGAAAGATGATGAATATGTAGTGATCGACGGACAGGTGAAGATCGTAGACGAGCAGACAGGCCGTATCATGGAAGGTCGCCGCTACTCTGACGGATTGCACCAGGCTATCGAAGCCAAGGAACGTGTGAAAGTGGAAGCTGCTACGCAGACCTTTGCAACGATTACTTTGCAGAACTACTTCCGTATGTATCACAAACTGTCCGGTATGACCGGTACTGCTGAAACGGAAGCAGGCGAACTTTGGGACATCTACAAATTGGACGTAGTCGTGATCCCGACCAACCGTCCGATTGCAAGAAAGGATATGAACGACCGCGTTTACAAGACGAAACGCGAAAAGTATAAAGCTGTTATCGAGGAAATCGAAAAATTGGTTCAGGCAGGACGTCCGGTATTGGTGGGTACTACTTCGGTAGAAATCTCCGAAATGTTGAGCAAGATGCTTGCCATGCGCCATATCGAGCACAAGGTATTGAACGCCAAACTGCACCAGAAAGAAGCGGACATCGTTGCTACTGCCGGTTTGAGCGGAACAGTAACCATTGCTACCAATATGGCTGGTCGTGGTACCGACATCAAGTTAAGTCCGGAAGTAAAGGCTGCGGGCGGTTTGGCAATTATCGGTACGGAACGTCACGAATCCCGTCGTGTAGACCGCCAGTTGCGTGGTCGTGCAGGACGTCAGGGTGACCCGGGTTCTTCTGTATTCTTTGTGTCACTGGAAGATGATTTGATGCGTCTGTTCTCCTCCGACCGTATCGCCAGCGTAATGGACAAACTTGGTTTCCAGGAAGGCGAAATGATCGAACACAAGATGATTTCCAATTCTATCGAACGTGCCCAAAAGAAGGTGGAAGAAAACAACTTCGGTATTCGTAAACGTCTGTTGGAATATGACGACGTGATGAACAAGCAGCGTACAGTGGTTTACACCAAACGCCGCCACGCTTTGATGGGTGAACGTATCGGTATGGACATCGTGAACATGATTTGGGACCGTTGTGCCAATGCTATCGAAAACAATGATTATGAAGGTTGCCAAATGGAACTGCTTCAGACATTAGCGATGGAAACTCCGTTCACTGAAGAAGAATTCCGTAACGAGAAGAAAGAAAAGTTGGCCGAAAAGACTTTCAACATTGCGATGGATAACTTCAAACGCAAAACTGAACGTCTGGCACAGATCGCTAATCCGGTTATCAAACAGGTATATGAAAATCAGGGACACATGTACGAAAACATCCTGATTCCTATTACAGACGGTAAACGAATGTATAATATCTCTTGTAACCTGAAAGCGGCTTACGAATCGGAATCTAAAGAAGTGGTGAAATCGTTCGAGAAATCAATCCTGCTCCACGTTATCGACGAAGCATGGAAAGAAAACCTCCGCGAACTGGACGAACTGAAACATTCCGTACAGAACGCAAGCTACGAACAGAAAGACCCGCTGTTGATTTATAAACTGGAATCTGTGACTTTATTCGACGCCATGGTGAACAAGATCAACAACCAGACTATATCTATCTTGATGCGCGGACAAATTCCTGTACAGGAAGCTCCGGACGAACAGGCTGCCCGTCGTGTGGAAGTGCGTCAGGCTGCTCCTGAACAACGTCAGGATATGAGCAAGTATCGCGAAAACAAGCAGGACTTGAGTGATCCGAATCAGCAGGCTGCTGCCAGCCAGGATACTCGTGAACAGCAGAAACGTGAACCCATCCGTGCAGAAAAGACTGTAGGACGTAACGATCCTTGTCCATGCGGAAGCGGCAAGAAGTATAAGAACTGTCACGGTAAAAACCTTTAAGAAGTTGAGAAGGGAGAGTTGAGAGTTGAGAGTTAAAAGTTGGGTAAGTAGGAGTTTCTATTTCTTTGCGCTCATTTTTGAATCAGCTTCGCTCAAAAGCCTTATTTAATTTTTAACATTAAGGTATAATCTCAAGTTTCAATACACAAAAGAAAGTCTCAAACGGTTAAAAACTGTTTGAGACTTTCTTTTATTCCTCCAAAATTGTACTTTTGTTCAAATTACTAAATAGAACAAAACTATGGCAAAATCTTATTCACTGGCTTTCGTCACTATCTTCCTGCTGACACTGGGTAGTTGTCAGAGTTTGGAACAGATTTCCATTGATTATCTGCAACCTGCCGACTTGAGCTTTCCTCCGCAACTCCGGAAAGTAGCTATCGTGAATAACACCAGCAATATCCCGGATAACAAACTAATAGCAACGACTGAAAAGATCAAAGAAGGTACACCGCTGGTAAGTCGTGCAACGGCATACGCCAACGGAGATCCCAAGATTGCCACCGAGTCACTGGCTGAAGAAATCGCACATCAGAATTATTTTGAAGAAGTAGTCATCTGTGACTCTGCTTTGCGGGCAAATGATAAACTGGCCCGCGAAAGTACGTTGAGCCAGGAGGAAGTCCGTCAGTTAGCCTCTAGTTTGGGAGTGGATTTTATCATTGCACTGGAAAATCTGCAACTCAAAGCAACTAAATCTGTCCGTTTTCTGAATGAGTTCAACTGTTTTCAAGGAGCAGTAGACGTAAAAGTATATCCCACGGTGAAAGTGTATCTTCCCGAACGTAGTCGGCCGATGACTACGCTCCATCCTAATGATAGCATCTTTTGGGAAGAGTTTGGAGGTACTGCCGTAGAAGCTGCCACCCGCATGATTCGCGACAAACAAATGCTGGAGGAAGCGGCGGTATTTGCAGGGACAGTTCCGGTGAAATATCTCGTCCCTATGTGGAAAAAAGGAACACGGTATCTGTATACCGGAGGTTCGGTTCCCATGCGTGATGCTGCCATCTATGTACGCGAAAATTCATGGGACGACGCATACGAACTTTGGAACCAGGCTTTCGAAGGTACCAAGAACCAAAAGAAGAAGATGCGGGCAGCTCTCAACATAGCTGTTTATTATGAAATGAAAGATAGTCTCGCTAAAGCGGAAGAATGGGCGGAAAAAGCACAGCAACTAGCCAAGAAAATTGATAAAAAGAATATCACAGATAGTGTTCAGGCCAGCATTGACGATGTGCCGAATTATTATCTTACGTCCTTGTATTTAGCCGAATTGAAGGAGAGAAACGCTCAATTACCTAAGTTAAAATTACAAATGAGCCGATTTAATGATGATTTTTAAGGAAATTGTGTATCAAATCTTATTTTTTTTATACCTTTGAACTTATAAAAAGAAGGAACCCATGAAACTAAGCCAACAATCACTATCCATTATCGAATCGGCTATCCAAAAGGCAGTCGCTAAATATACATGTAACTGTGAACAAACAGTTGTAACCGATATCCATCTCCAACCGGACCAGACATCGGGACAACTTAATATTTACAATGATGATGATGAAGAACTGGCAAACATCATGATCGAAGAATGGGCTACGTATGAAGGGGATGATTTCCTTGAAAGTGTGGAACCTTCTCTACGCAACATTCTTTGCAGAATGAAAGATGCCGGAGACTTCGACAAGGTGACTATCCTGAAGCCTTACTCTTTCGTTCTGGTGGATGAAGAGAAAGAGACCATAGCGGAATTGTTACTGGTGGACGATGATACGATCCTGGTGAACGATGAATTGCTGAAAGGGTTGGATAAGGAATTGGACGAGTTCTTAAAAGAGTTGTTGGAAAAATAAAATACAGCATTTTTAGGATAGAGTTCGTTCAGGATTAATATAAATATCCGAAATCATTATATAAAGAGAATCGGAAGCAAACAGGGTATTTCCTGTTGCTTCCGATTATTTTTATAGATACTTCCCTATTGGTTATTTATTATATTTGATCGAGATATTAGCAAGTCGAAGCGGCATGAAGCTCGATACGCCGGACGGAAGTCGAACAGGTCGCAATCTGATACAGATATTATCGCGGTTCAATAAGGCATCCGGCAACTTAAAGTCATAGACTTTATAACCAGGAATGTTCTTCTCCGTCTGTCCACCTGCAGCAGTTCTGTCAAACTGTCCCAGAATGGTAAACTCTGAATTATCTACTTTCACCCATTCACCACTCATCGAATAAGCATATTCAACTACTGCAACAGGGCCACCTCCCCAACTTGCATTCATTTCAACCTGAAGAGACAGGGATGTAGAAATACCTACTGTCGATATTTTGTCTACGTAAAAATATGAACTTGTAGACCACGGTTTACTATTGAAGGCTCCTCCTCGCATACGCCCATAATATCCATCTGTGGTATTAAGATTCATATCTCCCCGGAAATCATCCTGGAAACCTAATATGTAATCTGCATAGGTTTGCTGGAAATGCTTATTCCCGTCTTTATTAAGAATAGCATTTGACTGCGATGCTTCTCCGCCTGTCGGATGATACTCCGTAAATGTAGAAGCACCTATTTCTTTCCAATCGGGCACATTACAATCCCACTCCACGAGCACCGAAGTGATCTCGTTCATATCACCGATATTGATATCCTCTCTATGAAGCGGAAGAATACACAACCGGCTTTCGGAGATGTCAAAATTGGTAAGCTTGACTTTCGCTACGATTCCGGTGATGGTTCCTGAACCTTTAGGAAGTGTCTCATGCGCATAAGGAGCATCGAGCGAAGTAAGCATATATGTATTAGAGCCGTTTTTATCTCTGATGCAGGTTGGATAGTATCTGTAGTATGCCGGGAATCTCTCCACCCAATAATTTTTATTCGCCTTACGGTCGGCAGCCCCCGGATCGGTAGTCTTGAAATTAGTAAATGCACCTACCGGAGAGGCAATCTCGACATCTTTTAAGGTCACAAGGCTGAATACCATATTATCCGTTAGTTCTGCGATTGTTTTTTCAGGAATCGTGAAGGTGGAAAGTTCCGAACTGATTACATGGGCGGCAGTGATACCGCTAATCAGTCTGTAGGTAAAGCTGCCCTCTGATTCTTCCTTTATCGTTCCATCTTTCAAACACAATGAGACTTTGGCAAATTGCGCAAATGTAATCAGAGACTCTGATTCAAATACCACTGTCTCCCCGGTCTCATTCTGAATGACATAACGATTGTTCGGGAAGTTTTTCGATGTACCAGTAGCAACGATCGTTCCTTCAATATATACATTGTTAGTAATTCCACCGACAGGATAACCATAAACGGTTGGATAGCTGACAAGTTCTGCATTCGCATATTCAGAATATGCTTGCGACAGGTTGATTGTAGTCGTGGCTTTACGTTGGTATTGATCGTCATAACTCAATACGATACTTCCTGTGCGGGGTGATTGAGAATTTGTTTCCGTATTGAAATAAAGTTTTCCGTCACTTATCCGATACTCTTTCACCCATTCCACTGTCGGCGTAATCACAATATCCGTTTCAGGCACATTGGTCGAAATATCCATATTATATTCGCCTCCTTTGGTAAAGAGTTCCATATTATCACTGGCAGGAACTATAAATGGATAACGGGATAGTTGTTTTATCTTGATTACATCCGAAGTCTTCCCATCTTTTGTAAACACACGAATATCACAGAAACGTTCGGAATCACTGATATTTTCATCATAAGTCACTGTGAAATAAGTTCTTGATGACTGGGCTCCACGTATATCTGTAGAAAACCAGGTTGATTCTGCAAAGTCTATGCGCCACTCGGTATTGGATTTCACTTCAACCTGAACCGGAGCACCTTCAGCCTGAAGAATAATCTCATTATTTGTTATTTCCAATATGCCGGCTTCATTTTCGTCAGAGCATGACGGAAACATGATAATTGCCATCACAGCCCCAAAAGCTGCCCAGGCTATTGAATCTTTAATTTTCATATTCATCAATTATTAGATTTAATTTCACCTGTTTTATATAGTATCTCATAAGCTTCATTTCGATCATTCAACACAAAGATCTGAAACTTCTCTCCTCCCGGATAAACACGTGTAACAACATGTCCGGCGGGTTTTATCTTCAAACCGTCTTCACCCAGCCTGCTCCTGTTACTGTCTACCATACCGGCGGCAAAAACCGACCGTTCACCGGCATAAAGGCTTTGAGACAGCATCCGGCTTAGCGGAGCCGGTTGAGGATGATAGTAATCCCACACGGGAATCACGTAGGCTTGCGCTTTCACTTGGGAAATGTAGGTATCACACATAGCGTCAGAGTATGCATGATGATTGGCCACTACCACATCTGTTTCGCCCAGCAATGTAGCTACAGGTGTTTCTATGTCAAACCATTCCGGCGCTTTTTCCACTCCAAGGATATCTCCGCCCGAGAAGTAATCGAAATTACCGTATGTGATACGTATTCCGCAACTGCAACGGTTCTCGTTCAACTGTTCGCTCGAAGAAGCGGTAGATGGCACAAGCTCTTTGGAAGTCGTTCCGCTGCCTGTCCAAATTTTACCGTTACCCACAATATTACGTACTTCGAATGTAGGATAGGAACCCGGAGCTTTTAATAGTTTGATTTGTGTGTTACTTCCTGTCACAAACCCTTCATTCTTTTTACCTTCCCGGTCACGAGCGGCAACATATAATTTATAGTTTGAGATATGGGCACCCGTAACTTTAGCCGCTGTCGGATAATCGTATGTAGGGTAGCCACGATCTATCAATGTGGAAATATCCAGAAGATTACCCACATGAGTTATTCCGGTAAGTTTGTAGTCCAGCCCTACTTTTTCGATTGCCAGTTTTCCATTCTGTCCGATATGGTCTGTATCGAAGTGAGTGAGCAAGGCATAATCAATAGCACCGTTATTTTTCAACGGCAATGAGAAATGTTTTATATATTGGGCAATCCATTCAGCAGGCCGTTTAGAGTCATTAGGAACTGCTTTCATAATCTCCTGGGTACCGGTGTGTACTCCCAAATCTCCTGCATCCAGCAACATGGTAGTCCCGTCCGGGAAAATAAGATAGGCTGCATTCCCTCTTCCCGTGCTAATCTGATGAATGTCCAAATAACCAGCCTGCCACTCCGGAAGGTATTCATACACTTTATCTACAGCATCATCCGGAAAAGGCTTTTCCTGTTGGCAACTAGCGAATGTAGGCAGCATCATAACGGCTCCTAGAAATAATATCTTACTATTCATTGTTTTATTCTTTAATGTTCTATTAATCAATTTGTTTAACACTGTATATACCGGCTTCCTCTTTCGTCATTTCATTGCCGCCTCCATATCCCGGATTCTGTCTCAAGACGTTGCTGACGGAAATTGATTTTTCCGGAATAGGAAAGAGTTCATAATGATCGTCATTAGTAGCTTTGTGATCCCACCAGGTGCCTGTTGTATATAAGCCCCAGCGACGAAGATCGGTACGACGACGCTGCTCGCCAAGAAATTCGACCATCCACTCATCGAGAATCCGATACTTGTCAATATTCGTTTCAGTCACCGGATCAGGGTCTACTTCATTCTCAAAGTTGCGTTTACGCACTTCGTTGAAAAGATTGGCTGCTTCTTTCTTATATCCGCTTCTGTATTTACATTCGGCAAGCATATAATAGATTTCTGCAAAACGAAGAACCGGATAGTCAGGATTAAAAGCAAGTGTCTTGTCTGTATTGTCCGGCACCGGCAGTTTGCACAAACGTATTCCCGAATTCTCTTCTCCGGTACTTATATTGGAAGGAAGTTCATTTACGGAAGAATATTCTCCGTCTTTCACTTTCTTAAATTGTGCTACCTGGTCAACAAATTCAAGAACCTCACCCGGGTATTCATACAGTCCCGTACATTTCACCTCTGTTCCACTTCTTGATATACGTTGTAATTTTCCGTAAAGAAACATTCCTTCGTATTTGCCATTTCCTTTATATACATACAATTTCTTACGAAGGTCTTTCGCATGAAACTTGGCAAAAGGACGTCCGAGTTTGTCCGTATAGGGATCACCATTGGGTTTCAGAGATGGTTGAAGATGCATACCGTTCGTAGAGGAATAGCCACTAAGATCGAAATAGTTCTTCGCATTATAATGATTATAACGTTCGAACTGCCACTGAAACAGAGTTCCTTTTGCATATTGCGACTGAACGGACCACATCACTTCTTTCGACTTGTTATTTTCGAAGGTGAAAGGACCGAACCAGTCTTCTTCCAACTCGTAATAGCCGTATTTACCGTCTAGTAAATCCTGACAAATCTGCGCACATTCAGCAAAGCGACTTTCCCCTGTATAGACTTCTGCATTAAAATATAATTGAGCAAGTAGAGCAGCCGCGGTTCCCTGGCGTAAGTAACCTTCTTCCAGCATATCTGCTGTTTTTTTCTCTAGTTTGGGGATGGCGGCAAGCAGGAGTTCTTCCACATAATTAAAGGTTTCCCGTGCTGTGGAACGTGGAGATTCCTCTGTGGTAGAACGTCGGTAAATAGGCATACCGCCATAGAAATCAAGTCCTCTCAAATAGAAATAGGCCACTAATGTCTGG
Source organism: Bacteroides sp. 1_1_30 (assembly GCF_020982715.1). Classification (NCBI taxonomy): domain Bacteria; kingdom Pseudomonadati; phylum Bacteroidota; class Bacteroidia; order Bacteroidales; family Bacteroidaceae; genus Bacteroides; species Bacteroides sp. 1_1_30. The sequence goes on along the minus strand of NZ_JAJKHN010000029.1, from coordinate 38,408 downwards.
AGCTGCATCTGATGATCTGCCTTCAGTTCTTCCGTCATACCTAATGAAACATAGTCTACACCAGCTAAGTCTTCTTTACAGGCTAAAGCCATGGCTACTCCCATACCTACTCCACGCCATGTTTCTTCGTTGTTGGGGTGAAGTGGTGTCCAGTCATGGTGTTGCAGCTGGGCGTATCGGACATCATTGTAATGTATTCCTTTTTGTGTGACACACATCTCGTCTGTTGTACATTCCTGAAGAATGGCACGGTCGAATCCGTGAAACCAACGCCAGTGCGTGAAAGAGCGTACCAGAAAAGAGTAGACAGTTTCCTTAGATGTGAAATAAGTATCCGGAGTTACTTCGGAATACCACTTCTCATCCAGATTAGTACAACCGGAGGCCACCAGAAGGGTGAGGAAAGAGATTATAATTAGAATATTTCGTCTCATATCATTATATTAGTTTATAGGTACTTTACTATTAGAATTGGATTTTCATACCAAAGGTATATCTACGAGTTTCAGGATAAATATTATTAAACCATTCATAACCGGGATCCAAACCGTTCACATTCACTTCCGGATTCAATCCTGAATATTTTGTAAAACAGGCAACGTTACGGACGGTCAGGTAAAGATCAATCTTATCTATATACTTTTGCCATTTTTTCATGTTAAGAGAATACCCCAGGCTAATGGCATCAATCTTCAAGAATGTACCATCCTCAAGCCAGTAATCGCAAAGTTGCTTTACTTCTTTGATGTGCCGGTTATCAATGTATGCGTTGCGAAGAACATTCTGGCCTGCCACTTCAGAAAGTCCATAGTACATATTTATGGTATTGAACACATCGAAATCGATCCAGCTACGCAGGTTGATGCCTAAAGAGAGATTTTTGTAAGTGAAGGTATGATCCCATGATACCATCAATGCAGGAATGGCATTGCCGATATATCGTTTGTCGTCATATGTTTTTTTATCGCTAAGGATTACATTGTCATTCTTATCATACAGAAGCCACCTGCCATTGTCCGTGATACCGGCATATTTCCAGATGTAATAGCTTCCGATTTTTGTTCCGGCCTCAATTCTACCGGCTGATCCGTTTGTACCCGGTGACGGAAATCCTACACGATCCTGATAGGTATTATTGCCCCACAAAGAGGTAATTTTGGAGGAAGAGTGTGATAGGCGCATAGTAGTTGTCCAATTAAAGTTTCTGGTTTTGACGGGTACTCCTCCTATCTCGAACTCCCATCCGGTATTCTCAAGATTACCGTAATTCATGGTGGTTGTTTCATAAACAGCGGGAGGATTGGGAACGTTGATATTATATAACATTCCGGAAACTCTTCTCTTATAGATATCAAACTTACCAAAAAGACGGTTATTCAGAAATGCATAATCCAAGCCGATGTTAAGCTCTGCTTTCTTTTCCCAGTGCAAGTCATAATTGACGTTACGGGCCGGTCCATAAGAGGTGATCCATGTACCGTTATAAGGCCACATTGAATTGGAAGAATACATGGCAGTGGATGCTCCTGCAGAGAAATTGTTATTTCCCGTTACACCGTAACCAACGCGTACTTTAAGGTCATCGAGAAAACTGACGTCACGCAGAAATGCCTCATTGGATATACGCCATCCGCCTGATACTGCCCAAAATGTTCCCCAACGATGATTCTTTCCGAATTTTGACGAGCCCTCGTGGCGAACACTTCCTGTAAGCATATAGCGGTCTTTATAGCTATAATTCGCCCGGCCAAAGAATGAAATAAGACGTTCACGGGGATATTTGTGGGAAGACATTGCCGCCTTTCCGTCCGAAAGCCAGCTACCTGTCCCCATATCCCAAGCCCCTACTCCATCCACAGGAAAATCGTAGTTAGTCATATTAAAGTTTTCAGAGTTATTTTCCCAATAACTATATCCGGCTACCGCACTAACCGTATGGTCGTCTGCAAAAACACGCATGAAATTGATGGTAGGTTCAAAAGAGACATTGACTGTTTTGCTATATGCATGAAATCCTCTTCCTTTATAACTTCCATTTAAAGAGGTTCTGTGTAACGCGGACGTATAATGTGTCTGCTGATACTGGCGATCTTCCCAGCCAAGAGTGGCTTGTGCCGAGAATCCGGCAGGCAAATTGAGCTTTACCGTCGCATCCGCCTTCAGCCATTTATCAACATTATCTGCCTGTTTCAACATTACTTCTGCTAAAGGATTGTAATATTCACTACCACCAACCAATACATTATATCCTGTTTCACTAGTGCTGTCATATACATGTTCCGTCGGATTCATCTTCAATGCCATGTCGAAATAGGAACTACTGCTCCGCTGATCCCGGTGTGCTTCCCGGTATTCTGTGTGCAAGCCTATTTCCAGCAAATCATCGAGAAGGTTAAAATTTGCATTGATGCGCCCCGAATAGTCTTTACGGTTGTCACCAATTGCGATACCTTTTTGATCCTGTGCCATAATAGTAGCATATATTTTAGCTGTATGGCCGCCGCCCGAGAGGTTGACAACATGGCGTTGGGAGAGTGCTCCTTCATTCAAAAGTTCACCGTACCAGTCGGTGGATGCACCTAAATCTGTTCCTACTCCGAACCTAACGAAAGCATCACGATCAAGGACCTGCGGTCTCCTGGAAACTTGCTCGGTAGAGAGTTCGCCCGTATATGATAAGGTTATGGGACCTTCTTTTGCTTTCTTGGTAGTCACTAAGATGACACCACCGGCTGCTCTTGTTCCGTAAATAGCACCTGCAGAGGCATCTTTCAAAACATCAATAGACTGAATATCTTCCTGACTGATAGAACGTAAATCACCTCCGGGAATTCCGTCTATCACAATCAAAGGAGAAGAAGAAGCATTGATGGACGCTACTCCACGCAGCTGGAAACTGGCAGAAGCATTCGGACTGGAAGTCTCGGAAACATTCATACCGGAGATTTTACCCTTTAAAGCTGTCGCAATAGTGGAGCCTCCCATTCCAGTCACTAAATCTTTGGATGATATGGAAGTGATGGAACTGGTCACTGCACGTTTCTCCATCGTTCCATAACCGATAACGACTACCTCATCCAGCAACTGATGATCTTCTTTCAATACCACTGACAAGTTTGTACGGTTTCCCACCTTTACTTCAAGAGACTGAAAGCCAATGTATGAAATCACCAATATGGCATCGGATGCAACCGTCAACTTAAATTTTCCATCCAAATCGGAAACTGTACCTTTCCCGACTACTCCTTTTTCCTGAATACTGGCACCTATTACCGGCTCTCCCTGTACATCCGATATGATACCAGATACAATCATTTTCTTTTCCTGTTGCGGTGACTGTACCTCAACAGACAGTATAATCTTCTTGTCTAGCACTGAATATCGCACATTAGTGCCAGCAAAAACTTCCTTAAGCACACTAAATATATTACTTCTATCAACTGATATAGATACGCGGCGATTCAAATCCACATGTTTGTTATTGAAAAAGAAATCAAAATCAGACTGCTCTTCAATCTCTTTTAAAATATCCTCCACCCGCTGATTGTGTACATCAATACTGATTAAAGTTTTTTGTGCATAACTATCGGACGCATAACATAGCCCGATAGAGCATACCAAGAATAAAATCAAAAGTCTCATAGATAATGGGATTTTGTTAGAAACTCGCCAAAGCGACTTTACCACCCATAAAAATTGGATGCTAAAATAATTTTGCATAAATTTGTGATGACTTAAAGTTAATAAAAAGTTTATCTAAGCTTGTCGCCAAACAAGCATCAAAAAGATTTACCGATTTCCATACGGGAAGATACGCCAATATCATCCCGTATGTTTTTTAATTAAGGGGCTCTGTCTTTCATTGCATTTTTGTTTTAAGGTTAATCAATCAGTATATTTCTATTTTGCTCTTTTCATCCTTCATATCCGGCGAATCAAGATACCGCCAACGGATTTGAGAAGAAAGCCGAAAATATTCCAAAATACGTTCCAAACGCTGATTAGTGAATGTTCCCGTAAACGAATCTCCTTTCAAACGATTGTTTTTAATAATGAATTCCACATTATACCGTTTTTCCAACATTCGCAGGCCTTCTTCCAAAGGAGTATTTCTGAATATAATCTTACCTTCTTTCCAGGCAATCTCCGATTCTCCGGAAGTGGCATAAAGCTGAACCTTATTATCTTTTGAATCATAGACCAATTTCTGTCCCGGATCCATCAACACTTTTTTCGAGACATCATTTGATTTATAAATAAAACCGATCTTTCCTTCTACCAATGTCGCTGAAATCCGAGCTTCTTTTTCGTATGCCTCTACATTAAAATGAGTTCCCAGTACTTCTATTTGTGATTGATGGAAAGTGGAAACTATAAATTTCTTTTCCGGATTCTTAGCCACTTCAAAATAAGCTTCTCCCTGTAAAGTCACATTTCTTGTATCATTATCGAAACGTGAAGGATAACTTAGTGTTGATTCCGAATTCAGATAAACAAGTGTACCGTCGGGCAGGGTCAATGAGGTCATCATCCCAGGATTTGTTTTCACTTCTATGATTTGTGCCAATTCCTGTTCGTTTCCTCCCCAATATTGGAGCATCAATGTAACGAGAAGTGGAATGAACAAAATTGCTGCCGCACGTTGTGCCCATTGCCACCACATCGTTCCCTTGTGTCTGTTACCCGACATTCTACTTTTCACCTTCAACAATGCTTTCTCCGTATCGACTTTCTTCATAACATTAACTGTATCCGTGGCAAGATAAAGAGCATGTATCTGTTTTGCCATCCGTCGATTTTCGTCCGATTCGCTCATCCACATCTCAACTTGCAGACGTTCTTCTTCCGTTGCCACCCCTTCACAATAACGTGGAAGCAGTTCTTCTATCGTATTTCTATCTGTTTTATCCATATCTTTTTTTATTGCCTTTTACTATAAGACAAGGGAGAATAGGAAGACTCCTAAACTAAAAACCATTTTTTTTAGAAAAATCTTTGTTTCTATCTAAAAAAGCTATATTTGCAGTTAAATTATGGAGCTAATACATGAAAGAAACTTATCAATCAGACAATGATTTTCTATTATCAGCCGTTCAACACGGAGATCAAAAAGCGTTCGATACACTGTTTCGGAGATATTATCCGATGCTGTGCGCGTATGGTCACCGGTTTGTCGAGTTGGAAGATGCAGAAGAGATTGTAGAGGATTCTCTTTTATGGATTTGGGAAAATCGGGAAACACTGGTTATCGAGTCTTCTCTTAATTCTTATCTTTTTAAGATGGTGTATCGCAGGGCTTTGAACAAGCTTGCACATATCGATGCCACCCAACGGGCAGATACCCGCTTTTATGAAGAAATGCAGGAAATGCTGCAAGATACGGACTATTATCAGATTGAAGAACTTGCAAAACGGATTGAAGATGCTGTCGCGGCACTGCCCGAAAGTTATCGGGAAGCTTTTGTGATGCACCGATTCCGGGATATGAGTTACAAGGAGATTGCAGAAACACTGGGGGTATCGCCCAAAACAATAGATTACCGTATTCAACAAGCGTTAAAGCAACTGCGCGTGGATTTGAAAGATTACCTCCCGTTACTACTACCTCTCTTATTTCCCTAGAGAGACGAAACATATAAGTAACCACCAATATTATTCCATTTGGCTATTACCTGTCAGCTAAAGTATTAATAGACAACTTACGTTGTATTAAAGATAAACTTACGTTCCTCTAAGGCAAAAGTTCCCTTTGACCTGAAACAAACTATAAACGAAAGTTCCAATTATATAAATGCAACCTTCATTTTTATAAATGCAAGTTTCATTTATAAAAACAAAGCTTCCGTTTATAGATTTCTCTTAGACAAAAACAACTTTGGCAGTAAGGAAAAGGAAGTTTGCAATAAGGAGACAGTAACTTATCTATTAACTAACTTCATCTCTTTCTATAAGGAAGTGTAAACCAGAAAGTAGATCCTTTACCTTCTTCTGAATCTACTCCTATTTTTCCCCCGAGACGCTCAACAATCGTACGACAAATGGAAAGTCCTAAGCCGGTACCTTGAATGAATGGGTTATATTTTACGAATCGTTCGAAAACATGTTCACACTGTTCGTTTGACATACCACAGCCGGTATCTGATACATAAAAATAAATAGTATCGGTGTCTGTCATACGATACCCCATACAGATAGTGCCTGTTTGAGTAAATTTGATAGCGTTATTGACAAAGTTGGCAAGCAATTGTATCAGTCGATTCTTATCAATATAAAAAAGACAACCCGGCAAGCGTTCGGTAAATGCAAGGGTAACATCACTGTTTTTCAAACGTAACCGCATACTTTGTTCGATTTCCTCCATTGTCTGATTAACATCGATCGAGGAAGGATAGAAATCAAATGTTCCGGCTTCAATCTTCGACAAATCCAGAATATCATTAATTAATTGGAGCAATAAGTCGGTATTTGTTTCGATGATATCTGCGTACTCGCGCATTTCGACAGGATCTTCTGTATGGGGAAGCATATTTGAAAAGCCCACGATTGCGTTCAAAGGAGTACGTATTTCATGGCTCATGTTCGCCAAAAAGGCAGATTTCAATTGATTAGCCTGCTCCGCTTTCTCCACCGCTTCACTCAAACGGCTATACGCTTTCCGAAGAATACGAATATAATAGACAATAGCAGCTATCAAAAGTAATAGAAAAACAGAACTAGCAATAATCTTAACATAGTGTTGCTGAAAAAAAGTTTGAGGTTTATCAATATATACTGCATCGTCGGGATAACGACTTGACGGAATATTATAAGACTTTAATACAGGATAACAAAGATAGGAATTTCCTTCCCCTCCCACTCCACCCGGGATATTGCGGGCTTGTTCTCCATTCAATATGCGATTCAGGATTTCCAGCAAAGAATCGCAAAAAGACTCCGTCGATACATAATATCCTCCTGCGAAAGTATTGTTCGATAAATTTTCGGGAGATAGCAAAAACAGAGGTGAGGGAGTAAAATTGGTTATAATTTCCTGTATGTGGTCGAAAAGGTAGTTGTTATCATTTTCATTATGAGACTCAAACCAGGAATAGTAAATAATCCCTGTATTAGGTTTATAACTATGCAGGGTATCCAGCAACATTTCTGTCGATAATTGAGTGGTAGAAAGCAGATCCAGACGTAAATCCGGAAAATTCTCTTCGACGGCTTCCTTTACATCTCTACGGGTTTCTTCACTAATATATCTGTCGTCCGAAATAAATGCCAGACGTTGCATATCCGGTATTAGTTTATAAATCAGTTCCACTGTTTCCTTCACATAATAATGCTGCTTTAAAAGTGTCAGATTATAGCCTCTTCTCCATTCTTCACCGGGAACGCTATTGGTTTCTGTTAGTGGAGCATGAGACAGCAAAACGTCGAGAGAAGCAGGCAGGCGGTCGCGGGCATTTGTCACTATTACCGGAACATCTTTCCATACGTCATCAAACAGTTCACGGCCAACAATCCATCCCGGATCTCCAATCAAGACGATGGCAGCGGGAGCTACCGGGTATTTCTCCCGTAAATGGGTGACTACGGCATCTGCTTCCATCTTATTAGCCAAAGCTGGTACGGAAAGAGATTCCGCTTTGGCAGATATCCCCTGCTTCTGAAGAGCATCGTGTATACACCAATAGAAATTTTTAGCCCAAGGCAGATTAAAATTAATGGAATTCAAAACCAGTACTTCTTTATTTGTTGTTTCAGTTCGGGCTGACACAGATAATAAGAATCCTTCTATAAAAAGGAATAAGCCTAAGAATGAGATGGTTCGGAGTACTTGTTTCATTTGTGATGTTCTATAATAGCTACGGCAAAGGTAGTATTTATTTCCATTTCGCAAAAAAAAGGCATCTCAAAATTAATTGAGATGCCTTATATTATATAAAACCAGGTATCAAAGAGTTATTTCTTCAACAAGATAGTAAGGCTTTCTTTCAAAGAACGAATGATACTTTCCGCATCCGCCTGTTTCTTGCGTTCAAGTTCTATGACGGCTGCCGGAGCATTGTTCACGAATTTCTCGTTGCTCAATTTCTTCACGATGCCTTGCAGGAAGCTTTCCTTATGTTTAAGTTCGGCCAACAGACGAGTGATTTCCGCATCTATATCAATCATGTCAATCAATGGTACGGCAAATTCTGTCGTTCCAACCATGAAAGAAGCAGCACCTTCTGCTTTTTTGAATACTACATTAATAGCAGAAAGGTTACACATCTTGATAATCACCGGATTCATTTTTTCTACCGGATGACTATCCACAACCTGCAATTCGAGTTGTTCCTTCAAAGCAATATTCTTCTGCAAACGAATGCTGCGAACATTGCTGATAATTTCCTTAGCCAATTCAAATTCTTGCAGGAATTTCTCGTTTACCTCAAGAGGCTCCTTCATGAGAGTAACCATCAAACTTGCACCCGGTTCGCGCTCACGCAGTTGTTGCCACAGTTCTTCTGTGATAAACGGCATGAAAGGATGCAGCAACTCAAGCAGACGTTCGAAAGAACTAAGCACCATACTATAAATAAAGCCATTAATGGGCTGTCCATAAGCAGGTTTCACAATTTCCAGCAACCAAGAAGAGAACTCATCCCAGAACAGTTTGTAAACCAACATCAATGCTTCGCTCAAACGATATTTAGAGAACAAATCGGCAACTTCAACCGCAGCTGCATCCAGTCTCTGGTCGAACCATTGAACAGCCAGATGAGCCTCGGGTGGAACCGGAATGGAACCTTTGCCATTAGTCCATCCTTTAATCAGACGGAAAGCATTCCATATCTTGTTGCAGAAGTTACGTCCCTGTTCGCAAAGGGCGTCGTCGAAAAGAATGTCGTTTCCGGCGGGAGCTGAAAGCATCATACCCATACGTACACCGTCGGCACCATACTTTTCAATCAGTTCCAATGGATCGGGAGAGTTACCGAGCGATTTAGACATCTTACGTCCCTGTTTATCACGAACGATTCCTGTGAAGTATACGTTCTTAAACGGCATCTGTCCCTCGTATTCGTAGCCTGCCATAATCATACGGGCTACCCAGAAGAAGATAATGTCCGGTCCTGTCACAAGGTCGCTTGTTGGATAGTAGTATTTGATTTCTTCGTTGCCCGGGTTGTTGATTCCGTCGAACAAAGAGATAGGCCACAACCAGGAAGAGAACCAAGTGTCCAGGCAATCTTCATCCTGACGAAGGTCTTCCATTGTCAGAGCGGCATTACCCGTCTTTTCTTTTGCTTTTGCCAGAGCTTCCTCGGGAGTAGCGGCTACTACATAGCCACCTTCCGGCAGGAAGTATGCAGGAATACGATGTCCCCACCACAACTGACGGCTGATACACCAGTCTTTGATGTTTTCCATCCAGTGACGGTAGGTATTCTTGTATTTTGCAGGGTAGAATTTCAGATCGTCGTTCATTACCGGAGGCAATGCCATATCTGCGAAATGTTGCATCTTGAGGAACCATTGCATAGACAATTTCGGTTCGATCACAACGTTGGTACGTTCCGAATATCCTACCTTATTAGTATAGGCTTCTATTTTTTCGAGCAATCCGGCAGCTTCGAGGTCTTTCTCTATTTGTTTACGAACATCGAAACGGTCCATACCGATATACATACCGGCAGCTTCGCTCAATGTACCGTTGTCATTGAAAATATCGATACTAGGCAAGTTGTATTTTTCACCCAGCATATAGTCGTTTACATCATGGGCCGGGGTTACTTTCAGACAACCCGTACCGAATTCGATGTCTACATAATCATCCTCAATCACAGGAATGACACGGTTTACCAGCGGAACGATCACTTTCTTTCCTTTCAGCCATTCGTTCTTCGGGTCGTTCGGATTGATACACATAGCCGTATCACCCATAATTGTTTCAGGACGGGTTGTTGCAACAACCGCGTAGCGACCTTCCGGATCACCTTCTACTTTATAGCGAAGGTAATACAATTTTCCGTGTTCTTCCTTGTAGATTACTTCTTCGTCAGAAAGGGCAGTCAAGGCTTTCGGGTCCCAGTTTACCATGCGGACGCCCCGGTAGATCAATCCTTTATCGAACAGATCGACAAATACCTTGATTACACTTTCACTACGTTTCTCATCCATAGTGAAAGCAGTACGATCCCAATCGCAGGATGCGCCGAGTTTACGGAGTTGTTTCAGGATAATACCACCGTGCTCGTCTGTCCATTCCCAGGCATGTTTCAAGAATTCGTCACGAGATAGATCGGTTTTCTTGATACCTTGAGAAGCGAGTTTGTTTACAACTTTAGCTTCGGTAGCAATAGAAGCGTGGTCAGTTCCCGGCACCCAGCAAGCATTCTTGCCTTCCATACGGGCACGACGAACTAAAATATCCTGGATGGTATTATTAAGCATGTGTCCCATGTGTAACACACCGGTGACGTTCGGGGGCGGGATGACGATGGTGTAAGGTTCACGGCCATCGGGTTTTGAACTGAATAATTTGTGGTCCAGCCAATACTGGTACCACTTTCCCTCCACGTCAGCGGGATTGTACTTACTTGCTAATTCCATATTGTTTTATGTATATGATAATGTATATTCTAAAAATAACGGGTGCAAAATTAATAATTTAAATTCAAATCTTACCACCCTCGGGGTGTTTCTGTGCACGGAAAGAGAATTTATATCCCTCATAAAGAGCGAATCCGTAGAACAGGGCAGTCATCGACATTACATTTTTCAACAGAATAGAGAATATCTCTCCATAGTCTACACCTGCCAGGACTTGAAAATAGCCCATTTCATAATCTTGGGAGATATACCCGATAATAGACAAGAAATCACCTAAGATGCAACTAACCAGAGATAATGCCGCACCGGTAATTCCGAAAATGGGACGTATTCCCTTGCCCTGCCGCATCGCAAAACCTACCATGAATCCGATAGCAATGGGCATAAATCCTATCTGACGACCTGTAGAAACGGAGATCAGCCCCCATGCCACCGCACCAACGATGCATGCGACAACTGCACACAATATTCCTTTGGGCAGATTCTCTTCGGCAAGCATTTCCTCTTCTGTCATGAATACCGGAAAGTCTTCCGGCTTGGGAGGCGCTAATCTTTCCAGTTCCTTATCTTGCTCAAAACTGTCACATTCTTCTTCAAAAGCGGGAAGTTCTCCGGTACGTTTACAAACGAGTCCTTTTCCGTTCACAAAATCACGTGACACGCAATTCCTGCAATACTTTTCTATTTCTTCTGATGTAGCCATCTTATCCGGTTTATGTTGAATAACTTTCTCTGATTACGCAGGTACACAAAGTCACTGTTAACAGATTTTTTGCAAATATAGAGGTATTTTTTCGCGCGACGTTTATTAAATGCATATTTTTGTTGACTGATTTTATACAAATGATGAAAAATAAGCCAAATGTAAGATATGTAGCCTTAGGAGCATTATTAATCCTGGTGTGGCTAACGCAATGGATTCCTGCTCTGGCAACGATCTATTCTCAAACAATCTATCCCCTTATCTCCTACGTCCTGTCGTTTTTTTCCGGTTTATTTCCTTTTGCCATAGGGGATTTATTTATTTTCCTTAGCATCACAGGCGTGATTGTTTATCCCTTTTATGCCCGTCTCCGCAAGAAGTTGCCTTGGAAGAAAATCTTATTGCGCGACGGGGAATACTTATTATGGATTTATGTATGGTTCTATCTGGCATGGGGACTGAACTACTCGCAGAAAAATTTCTATCAACGAACAGAAATCCCGTATACCGCCTATACTCCCGAGATTTTCCAAGAATTCGTAGATGATTATATTACTCAACTGAACCGTTCGTATACTCCTGTCAATAGTATCAATCAAGATTTGATACGAGAGGAAACTGTGCGAATCTATCATCAGTTAAGTGATAGCCTGGGCGTAAATCGCCCTCCACACGAGCATCCGAGGGTAAAAACAATGTTATTCACTCCCTTCATTTCGATGGTAGGGGTAACGGGTAGCATGGGGCCTTTCTTCTGCGAGTTTACACTCAACGGAGATTTGCTTCCCGTTAATTATCCGGCCACTTATGCTCACGAACTAGCCCATTTATTAGGTATCACCAGCGAAGCGGAAGCTAATTTCTATGCTTATCAGATTTGCACCCGTTCAGAAGCGATGGGAATCCGTTTTTCCGGATATTTTTCTATATTGGGACATGTATTGGGAAATGCGCAAAGATTACTCCCGGAAGAAAAATACACCCGACTGTTTAAACGCATCCGACCGGAAATTATCGAATTGGCTAAGAATAACCAGGCGTATTGGGCTGCCAAGTATAGCCCTGTAGTTGGTGCTGTGCAGGATTGGATATACGATCTTTATCTGAAAGGGAATAAGATAGAAAGCGGACGGCAGAACTACTCGGAAGTAGTGGGGCTGCTGATTTCCTATCAGGAGTGGAAAAAGAAATAAGTATAGATTGTGCCTTGTTTTGGCACATAGTTTCACGATATTTGCAGCACTAATATAAAACGGATAAACTGATTTCTTTATGGCAAAAGATCTCTTTAATAGATATCTCTGGTTAGTAGACACAATCTATCGGGCTGGAACAATAACACTGGATGAAATTAATCGTAAATGGCTGCAGTGTGAAATGAGTAATGGAGAGGAAATCCCCAATCGGACTTTTCATAATCACCGGAAAGCTATTGAGGAACTATTCGACATTAACATAGAATGCGATAGACATAACGGATGTAATTATTACATAGAAAACACTGAAGAACTTAAAAAGGAAGGACTCAGAAAATGGCTCTTGAATACATTTGCAGTCAATACAACCCTCAATAAAAGCCACAAATTAAAGGATAAAATTCTACTAGAAGACTATCCCTCAGGAGAACAATATCTGATACCAGCCATTGAAGCTATTCATAATTGTATAACGTTGGAAATAACATATCAAAGTTATTGGCAGGACAAATCATATACATTTCAAATTGAACCTTATTGTATAAAAGCCTTCAAACAGCGTTGGTATATCGCAGCACGAAGTCCGTATTACAACAAAGTGTTGATCTACTCCCTCGAGCGAATACTCGAAATGGAACAAACAGATTTATCATTTGAGTGTCCTCAAACGTTCAATCCTAAAGTCTACTTCGACAACAGTTTCGGAGTTATTGTCGATGAAGAATATGATGTAGAAAAAATCAGAATAAAAGTCTACGGAAACCAATGTAAGTATTTCCGTTCCCTCCCGTTACACCATTCTCAAAAAGAAAGTGAAACACATAGTAACTATTCCATTTTCGATTATTCATTACGTCCTACCTATGATTTCTGTCAAGCTATACTATCGCATGGAAATCTTGTAGAAGTTCTAGAACCTCAATGGTTCAGAATTCAAATCGGAACAATGATTCAAAAAATGAATCAACTATATCAATGAATATTATCATAAATGTAATGAAGTGAGTATTCATTAGTAAATAATAAAGCAGTCCGGTCATCTTTTCTGATAAAATTCTTTTAATTCTAAAAAATGTTTCTTAGTTTTGTGATGTATAATCATTAAAAAGAAGTAGTAAGAAACAGAGAACTAAAATTTTCAGACATATTGATTGAACGTTAAGACGTATTATTTCGATTAGGTAAATCTGGTAAATTTATTCAATGATCCGAAATAATAAGTTGAAGTGACGTTCACACCCGAATAGGGCGTGGACTGCTTTTACTTATTTGGATCATAAGGTTTACCAGAACCTACCTAATCAAATAAGCTAAAAGTTAGTTTTACGCTCTTTTTTTTGTACCCATACATTCATTTTAAATTATATAAAACATGGAAAAAGTATCATTACTAATGAAAGATTCTTCCGAAGGAGATTCTCAAAAAGAAACCATGATAGACTTTATTCTTTCATGGACATTACGTAGATCTATACAGCAATACAGTGAAGAGAAACCTATCCTTTATCAATATTGTAGAAAGATTCTCGGCAAACTGATTGGCATCGAAATGACAGACGACGTGCAAGTCACTTCTGTTGAAACTTGGAAACAATGGAAATATATTGACCTATGGGCAAACATACGGATTACATGCAATGGAAAAGAAGAATTTCATGCTGTTTTGATTGAGAACAAAGCGTATACACCAACTCACCATAATCAATTAGCAAGATACAAGGCCATTTTCGACCAAGTATGTGAAGAGTATATGCCTAATACTAAAAGGCATTATATACTAATCACCGCCTTGGATGAAATGCCGGCTATGCTGGCAAACGAATGTAAAGAGAACGGATATATTCCATTCTGCTTGGGAGATTTAAATGATTATGAACAGCAAGATTCGGAAAGCGATTTGTTTAACGAGTTTTGGTTAAGATATTGGTAACTATGGGAAAATTTCTATTAATATGCCTATTCCTCTGTACAGGAATATGTAAGACAAGTGCACAAATAGTAGACTTATCAAAATTCGTTAAGGCAAAGAAAAGCAAGACAGAAGTATTCTCTCAAAAATTACAAAATACGAGAGATTCACTTCTAAGAATCTGCAAAATATATAAATTAGAAGATTTCAAATATAAATTTCCAACTATTTACTTAGGTGAATCAATGGAAAGTTTAAAAGCTAAATCAAAAGAATTCGAAAAAAGCAAAGTAGAAATAGAAAATGCTATTAGCAAGAAAGAGTTAGAACAAAAAAGAGTAGACTCCATCCAAAAGGTCAATGATGCCGAAAGAATAGTACAAGAAAGAATAGCTGATTCTTTATATTTAATTCGGGCCGCCCAAACATGGGAATGGTTACATGATAAGAAAGGAAAATGGGAAACAATAGACCGTTCATATCCTAAAGAAGAGCATTACCAAGTAAATTCACTATTTCCCCAATATCAAGTAATAGACCAAAATGCCTATCTGAATGGAAAATTAGTAGGAGTATGCCATCCGGCTAAAAACAATAAAAACAATAGCGAAAAAGAACGTTGTTTTCGCATAGACGTGATGACTTTTTTATGCCAACAAGATTTTCTGAATAACAAATATGAGATACAAAAAGAATCACCTAAAACCCAAGAATACATAAAACAGAAATTAGGACTTAAAAAACAGCTGGAGCCGACTGACAGTCCTGTATATAAAGAAATGATAGCCAATGCAAGCAAACTCCGTATAGCACAAGAAAGGCTACGCAAAGGAGAAATTGATTTGAACACCTACAATAGAATTAAAACAAAATTGGGTGCCAAATTCACCGGAACGGTATATCAAGAAATGGCGGATAGCAACAGTCCGGAAATAAATGCAGGGAAAAGATATCTGGAACAATTACGTACTGATAACAAATCATTAATTGGGGAATATACCATTCAAAGAATAGATGGAACCAACTTCACCTATCAATTCCGTAATAATGAAGGAAAAAAAACGTTTAGCGTGAAAGTTTCATTCTTTGTCAATGAGAAAAAAAATGTTTTATATACAATTTCTTCACTTCAAAAGAAATAAGATACTATGGAAAAAGAAACAAAAAAATGCCCTTTTTGCGGAGAAGAGATTTTGGCTGTAGCCAAAAAATGCAAATACTGTGGTGAATGGTTAGAAGAAAAGCAAACGGTAACTAAGAAAATGGTTGCCTGCCCTGTTTGCACCGAACAAAGAGAAGAAGATGCCACAAGCTGCGAGAACAAAGAGACCCCACAGCCCTCTTTCTTATCCCACTATTTCATCCGTGTCATATGCAAGCAATATGCCGACTTTAACGGAATGGCCACAAGAAAGCAATATTGGCTTTACATCCTATTCTACAACATCATAGCTATTGCCGCATCATGCATAGATATATTATCGGGAATCGACTTCCAACTATTTGGAGAAAGCCTCGGCTATGGTTGGCTATTCACAATCGTCTCACTGACTCTCACCATTCCTTCACTCGCCATCGGTATACGTCGCTTGCACGACATTGGAAAAAGCGGATGGTGGTTTCTGATTGTCCTCCTCCCCTTAGTCGGTATCTTTTGGCTACTCTTCCTGCTGTGCAAGAAAGGAAATGCAGCTAACGCCTCCACTCCTTTAACCATTACCGACAAAATTGTGCTCAATGCGTCGATAGTAGTTGTAGCCATTCTGGTTGTACTCACCTATTTCAAATCTGCCAACCATCTCCAAATGCCTCAACTTCAACACAGCGATTGGACTCTTGACGGAGACACCGCAGGAGTGGATACATTGGGCAATATAGGTTATTCAAAAAACAGGCAAAGCATCAATAGCGGAAACAATGCGGAAATAAAAAAACGCATTATACACGATTTCTCTTGCTATTATGCCATTTATACCTTCTGCTACAACATGAAACAAGCCATAACTAAAGGATACAAAGGAGAAGGTTTGCTAACCCTCACCGAAGAACTTGTAGAAAATGACGATTTACTTGTCATCTCCAATACCGAATTTAAATGGTTATTGCAACAATTCGATTTCTCAAACTTCTCTCGACTATTACAGGCATACGCAAGTGGCAACAGGAGCTTCAGGAGTGATTTCACCGAGAGTGACTTGGGGCATACAGCAATAGAATGTCTTAAAAAACGCAAAGTTGTTTTCAACAGCCAATGGTTTGAGATATTCGACAACTATTTGCCCCATGACGAAGTACAAATAGAAGAGTTTCATAATTTGGGAAATAAAGAGTATCAGGTTGTATTCGATGGTTTTCACAACATATCTCCCAATTTCGTATATAACGTCAGCTATGCCAACGGACTTACCATTACAACGAATTAAATTTTACCATCATGAAACATAACAACTTACTTACATCATTCACTCTATTATCTCTTTTGTGTATCTTCTGCACCTCATGCAACGATATGGAAATGGCAAAAAAAGCGTGCGGCACATGGGAAAGCATCCGCATAGTCGAAGAAGACGGATGCAAAGAGAAAACCTATTATGATTTCGGTTCTGTGAAAGGGAGTATTCCTGGAGGAGACTTAAAAGAAACAACCTACTTCACCGAATGTGGAGAAGTTGAAGACGGACAAGAATATAATATGCAATGCAAAAGTATCATTGAAGGTACATGGAAGATAGAAGTCGGTGACATCTATTTCACTTACGACCTGTCGACTCTGAAAGTCACTTTTGAGGGGATTAGTTTCCCGGGCGCAGATAGATTATCCGAATCTCTTGCACAAAGTTTTATTAAAAACTATGGGCAATCACTCATTCAAGAATCAATAGAAGAATTGAAAGAACATCTCTATAATTGGTATTCAGAAAACGAAAACAACGAAGACTGTTACCAGAATGTGAATATTAAAGGAGACAATATGTCGTTCGATGCAACAGATGGAGTTATTAAACTGATAAGAATAAAATAAAACTTGAAAACATGATAAACAATACCAAACAATGCCCTTTCTGTGGCGAAGAGATACAAGCAACTGCAAAGAAATGCAGGCACTGCGGAGAATGGTTGGAAGACTCAGTTTCCAATACAAAAAATCAAGCCACTACAGAAGTGTCCTTTCAAAGGGATTCAAATAATCATAAAACAGAAGTGAATCATTTAAAAACTCCCATTTCTGACTTTGTCCTAATCCTATTTTGGACAGGAGTCATTGCGACATTCATTTCAATGTCACATCAAAGTGGAGTATGCCACCTTACCAATCCACACAAATGGCTACAAATCATGCAGTGGGCAACCTATATTCCAGAATGGGTGGCTGACTTATTGTCTGGCTTGGTCGATATAATATTCGCTTACGCCTTATATATAGGGATGAAACAACAAACCAAACCCATGAGCGGCTTATTAATTACCAATATTATAATCACTGTAGTAGTATCTTTTTTGATTTTATGTATGGATTTAATCTCTATTGCAGACGAAGATTACATTGGAATACTTATCTCTCTTTTTGTTATATTAGGTATGCTTATTACATCAACCATAATTGGAGTCCAATTTATCCGACACTTCAACGGACTATTAAATAAATTAGGATGGGGAATGTTGGCATCTCTAATCATAGTTATATCTGCCGCCGCTCTAATATCAGAAGATGAATTTAGTATGACTAATACAATTATTTCTTTTATTGAGTTTTGGATAATCAGCTATATTCTATATATACAAGCGGAATTATTAACGGATTGAGCCAACTAAATCCCTCAAGAAGACATTTTCATTTGATTAGCCTTACCAATTGCACAACAAAAGTGCAGAAAATTATAGTTTTCTGCACTTTTGTTGTGCAATTGACGTATATTTGCATATAAATATATACCAACCATGGACAGATTATACGAAAACTTCAATAAACTCCTTAAAGCTACAAGTACCGATTTCATCCGATACAAGTATACTGAAATAAACTGGGATAGCCATATGCTCGGACTTGTTGGGCCACGCGGGGTAGGTAAAACCACCATGTTCCTTCAACATATCAAGCAGAACATGAATCCGAAAGACACATTGTATGTTTCAGCAGACAATATGTACTTTGCCGATAATTCCCTGATTGACCTAACAGACAAATTCAGCAAACGAGGTGGCAAGCACCTATTTATTGATGAAATACACAAATACCCTAACTGGTCTCGTGAATTGAAGCAGATATTCGATTCTTATCCTGATATGCAAGTTCTTTTCACCGGTTCCTCTATTTTGGATATTTATAAAGGAACGGCAGATTTAAGCAGACGTGCCCCCATCTATGAAATGCAAGGGCTGTCTTTCAGAGAATATTTAAGTATGTTCCATCAAATTCATGTACCAGTCTACACATTAGAAGAGATACTGGAACATAAAGTTGAAATTCCGGGAATAGCACATCCACTTCCGCTATTCGCTGAATATATACAACACGGCTATTACCCGTTTAGCAAAGATATCACTTTTGAAATCGAGTTGAACCAAGTAATCAACCAGACTATGGAAAATGACATACCTCAATATGCTAATATGAATGTCTCCACAGGACGTAAATTGAAACAACTGTTGATGATTATTGCCAAAAGCGTTCCATTTAAGCCTGTCATGCAAAAACTTGCTGACATCATTGGAGTTAGTCGTAATTATTTAAGCGATTACTTACTTTATATCGAGAAAGCGGGGATGATAGCTCAAGTTCGCGATGACACAGGCGGGGTCAGAGGTCTGGGCAAAGTAGAAAAAATATATCTTGATAATACTAATCTCATTTATGCATTAGGAAGAGAGAATTCCAATATCGGTAATATCCGCGAAACATTTTTTTATAACCAAATGCGAGTTAAACAGGATATTATATCTTCCAAAATCTCAGATTTCCAAATAGGAGAAAGAACATTTGAAATAGGCGGAAAAAACAAAGGACAACAACAAATAACCGGAGCCAAAGAAGGATACATTGTAAAAGATGATATAGAAACCGGATACGGGAATATTATTCCACTTTGGAATTTCGGAATGAATTATTAATAATAGCCTTATAACAATTTTAATACAAAATATATTTATGTCACATACCAGACAAGAACAGATGGAAGCCTTCGGACGCTTCCTGGACATTCTCGACGAACTGCGTGTTAAATGTCCCTGGGACCGCAAACAGACCAATGAAAGTCTGCGTCCCAACACCATAGAAGAGACTTACGAACTTTGCGACGCCCTGATGAGGGATGACAAGAAAGAAATCTGCAAGGAATTGGGTGACGTATTATTGCACGTTGCTTTCTATGCCAAGATAGGCTCGGAAACAGGAGATTTTGACATCAAAGATGTTTGCGACAAACTGTGTGATAAACTGATTTTCCGTCACCCGCATGTATTCGGAGAGGTAAAAGCAGAGACAGCAGGACAAGTTTCCGAAAATTGGGAACAGTTGAAGCTAAAGGAGAAAGACGGCAATAAGAGTGTATTGAGCGGTGTACCCGCTGCCCTCCCCTCGCTCATCAAGGCTTATCGTATTCAAGACAAAGCCCGCAATGTAGGTTTCGACTGGGAAGAGCGTGAACAGGTATGGGATAAAGTGAAGGAAGAAATCGGAGAGTTTCAAGATGAAGTGGCTAATATGGATAAGGACAAGGCGGAAGCTGAATTCGGTGACGTCATGTTTAGCCTTATCAATGCAGCGCGTCTCTACAAGATCAATCCTGATAACGCTTTGGAACTTACCAATCAAAAGTTTATCCGTCGCTTCAATTATTTGGAGGAACATACTATCAAAGAAGGAAAAAGCCTGAAGGATATGTCTCTTGAAGAGATGGATGCTATTTGGAATGAAGCAAAGAAAAAAGGACTGTAAGACCCATGAGTAACATTGATTTAAATGCCATCATCGAAAGATGATTTGGAGTTCATAACACATGCCAAACAGGATATTCCACTATTGATTGCAGAAATAGAATACTTAAAATCAATGCTGTCTAAATAAAAAAATAGAGGCTCTATTCCGTGCGAGTAGAGCCTCTATTTTACTCAAACAGAGCGTCTATTCATACAAATTAGACGCTCTATTTTTCTTTATTTCTTCTTCGAATCGTTTCCTTTATCCTTGCCACGATTCATTCCTTTTATCATCTCCCGGTGGAAGCGCATTTCCGCACGCTGCACGAGAAATATCTTCTTACTGGAAAGAATCTTTTTGAACTTACCCAGATAAGTCTTATCAAGCTGATCGGCAGCAATACGATTGTTGGCTATCTTATCGTTGATTTCTGCATATTGAGCTTCCGTCGTCTTATCATCTTTACCTTTGCGCATCAAATCCCACGATTCATCATTCAGCTTCTTCTTCTTATCCTGGAGTTCAAAATAGACGGGAAAGAACTTGGCTGCCTCCTTTTTACTCAATCCTGCCTGTTCGGTAATGAATTCCTTTTGTTTTGCCCTGAACTCCTCCCGGGATAAATGCTGATCACATCCGTCAGCAGCCCAAAGAACAGGCATAAAG
Organism: Bacteroides sp. 1_1_30; assembly: GCF_020982715.1. Classification (NCBI taxonomy): domain Bacteria; kingdom Pseudomonadati; phylum Bacteroidota; class Bacteroidia; order Bacteroidales; family Bacteroidaceae; genus Bacteroides; species Bacteroides sp. 1_1_30. The sequence continues at coordinate 17,433 of NZ_JAJKHN010000029.1, read as the reverse complement.
CCACACAACAAAACAACCCATGCGATTAGTTTTCTCATTTTCTGTATTCAATCAGTTTTAATAAATCATTCTACACTTGCGTCACTCAAATAAACATATAACGAATAATCATCCAGCATAGCGCGGTCTAGTGCCACATCCAGCATTTCGTCCGATACAACTTCAGTATCCACCTCCGTCACCGCCACTTCATCGATCGCAGCAGGTTTGTGATCTGTCGACGCTACCCGGATAATCAGGGCCGCACCCACAAACATAGCAGCGAGATAGAGCAATGGTTTCAGTCTTGTCCATGTGCTGACAGATTCTTCCTTGAAAACAACTTTTTCTTTTTCAGGAAGTTTATTCATTACCTCCGAAGTCAGGTTTTCAAAGTAACCATCAGGCACTTTGAAGGAATTTTCCTTACCAAGCTTCTTCAATAGGATATCTTCTTCTTTCATACGTTTTTCTCCTCTCTTTTACTTAGACAACGTCCAATTTAAAAGGTTTAATCTATTTCTTCTAAAAACTTCTCTATTTTCTTCACCGCATGATGATATGACGCCTTGAGCGCACCAACCGATGTGCCGAAGATTTCCGACATCTCTTCGTATTTCATTTCCTGATAATATTTCAGGTTGAACACCATACGCTGTTTTTCCGGCAAAGTCAATAGAGCTTTTTGCAGACACAACTGTATTTCGTCGCCCGAAAAATAGGAGTCACTTTCCAACTTCTGCACAATCGCAGCTTCAGGATCGTCAATATCCACGGTAGTCATAGCGCGCTGCTTGTTCAGAAAGGTAAGACATTCGTTCAGCGCGATGCGATAGAGCCAGGTAGACAGTTTCGCCTCGGCACGGAAATAATCGATATTCGTCCATGCCTTGATGAAAGTGTTTTGCAGGAGATCGTTCGCATCCTCATGCGACAGTACCATCCGGCGGATTTGCCAATATAATTGCTCGCTATACTGCGCCACAATCATTTCAAATCCTTTCCGCTGTGTACTCTCCTCCTGAAGGAGTTTCAGAACTTCGCGTTCGTTATAAGGAATCATAATCTCTTGTATCTGTATGTTTATTTATGGTTTCAAATTCAAGTTGTTCATTGCCTCTAGTAAAGACGAATCATATTTATAAATGTCCTCACAATACCTCAAATTATTATCGGCAGACAGATAAACCGTCTGATAATCTATAAATAAAGATATATATTTCTCTAAACTATAATGTTTCAGTTCGCGATAGGCCGCACTGACAGGCAGCTTCTTCCCCTCTTCACTCACCGGTTTGATATCCATTGCAATGCGGATACGGTCTTCCAATAATTCATCCGGTTCTTTCAACAGGAAGAAAGCAAAGTCGAGTGCTTTCTGAAGGCGGACGCAACCGTGGCTCACTGCACGATTGTTTCGCGTGAAAGCCCACCGGGAAGGAGTATCGTGCAGATATACAGAATGAGGATTAGGAAAGCGGAAGATGATGCGTCCCAATGAATTCCCCGTTTTATTGTCCTGCTTCACTGTATAAGGTACACCTTTTCCTGCATATTTAGCCCAATTAACCTGATGAGGGTTTACTTGTAAGCCGTTCTTATCGTATACCTTCATGCGATTACGGGTGAAATAGGTCGTATCTCTGCGATAAGTAGGGATGATTTCTTTCCTGATAATACTTTGAGGTACATTCCAATACGGATTCAGTTCCATATAATAAATCCTGCTCGACAACAGAGGAGTTTTATTTTTCACACTCCCCACACAGATACGCATCTCCAGGATAGAGTCCGTTTCTTCGTTGATTGCCTGCAACATGAATGCCGCCACATTGGCTATCACATATTTCTGTCCTTTGTCCAATGCATATTGCCAACGTGCCCGCTCCATATTTACCAACAGACGATTCCGGTAATAATCCGTAGTATCCGTTTTCCCCCAAGCATTTACACGAACCAGTTCTTCCTGCATCTTGCGATAAAGCGGAGAAGAAGGCTGTGCTCCATGAAGAGCAGCAATTGGATTTGCACGCAATGAATCGAGGGCGGCATTTGCAAAAGTAACATCACAATGTTTTAAGGGAATACGATTGATCGAATCATTCCATCTGCGTTCCGAAGGCAAGAAACCAAACTTCAACTGGCACACATACGAAAGATATGCGGCTGTCAACTGATATTCCACATCTGCCAACAGACGGTTCATTGTCTTTCCTTCCTGCAACTTCAAAGAACGTATTTGTTGCAATCTCTCACGGATGCTATCAACCGAATAAAGATTCGGGTTAATGCCATGCCGTGAGATGTCTCCCAGCCAGAACAACATAGAGTCCGCCACCTGTGCGGCAGGTTTATCGGACACGAGCGAGTCATTCAACCAGAAGAATTCATCCTTTTCCCGATAATGGGCCAACAAAGCCGAATCCCAGGGAGTTACAGGGTTTTCGTTCAAATAGGAACGGATCATCAGACGAATACTGTCGGCATCTATTTGATAAGCAGGGTTGAACAGTTCTTGCAGGGAAGCCAGAGAGTCCGGTATCGGAGATTGGGGTTTCTCTTTCTTACAGGCTGCCAAACAAACGACGAACAGGATTACCGCTCCCCAAAGCAGGCGTCTATTTCTCATACACAGTTCCTCCATCAACGTCAATACACATATTCTCTTTCGCTAAAATGGTTTGCGGGAAAATGGCGGATGCTTCATCAAATAGAATAGATTCATCCTCGTAACGGGCTGAAAAGTGTCCGATCACCAATTGTTTCACATTGGCGTCCAAAGCTAGTTGTGCGGCTTGCGCAGCCGTAGTATGATAAGTTTCCTTGGCACGTGCCTGCTCTGTCTGCGCAAAGGTAGCCTCATGGAAAAGCAAATCTACATTGCTGATTTGTTCGGCAAGCGACGGGCGATAGATTGTATCGGAGCAATAAGCATATTTACGAGCCGGAGCCGAAGGACGGGTCAGACGCAAATTGGGTATTACTTCTCCTTCGGGAGTTACAAAGTCTGCTCCGTTCTTGATACGGTTCAGTTCATAGACGGGGACTTTATAAAAGTCCACCATGTCTCTGATAATATGGTTCGGACGCTGTTTCTCTTCAAAAAGGAAACCGCAGCAGGGAATTCGATGTTTTAAAGGGATGGTGGTCACAGTCACCGAACGGTCATCGTAGATAAGCATCGGCTCTTTCGTTTCGAATTCATGGAAGAACACCTTATAAGTCAAAGTCTTACAAAAGAAAGCAAGCATCGGTGCAAACAGTTCTTCCAGTCCTCGTGGAGAATGAATATGCAAATCGGCTGTTCTTCCCAATAATCCGAATGTAGAAATCAGCCCCAACAATCCGAAACAATGGTCACCATGTAGATGAGAGATGAAGATATGATTCAATCGGGAAAATTTCAGTCGCGAACGGCGTAACTGCATTTGTGCTCCCTCGCCACAATCAATCATAAATAGTTTTTCACGCAGGTTTACGACTTGAGAGGTCGCAAAATGTCGCGTAGTAGGCAAAGCGGAACCGCATCCCAATATATGTAACTCAAATTTTTCCATGGTATGCAAAGATAAAGCATTTCAGATTCAATCTTGCAAAGGAAGAAACTTTTTTTTCTATTCACCACAGAGGACACGGAGGACGCAGAGGGTAAGAAGGGTAAGGAGCATATGGAGAGGATGCGGAGGAGAAGAAGAGGGTAGATTTATATAAATAAAATATATCGCCATCGTTAGTTTGTTAAATCAAACCTTCACACCCTCTGTATTCTCCATATCCTTCCTGTCCTCTATATCCTCTCCATATCCTCCCTACCCTCTGTGTCCTCTGCGTCCTCTGTGGTGAATAGAAAAAGGCGCCCCCAACCGGGAGCGCCTTCATCAAAAAATATTCTGTTCAGATTATTTCTTTCCTTCCAACTGTTCTTTCAATGCAGCCAGAGCGTCGATGTCGCCCAGAGTAGTTGAAGCAGCTTGGTTTTGGATCATCGGAGAATCTTCTCTCTTACCAGAAGATGCTTTCTTTGCGCCAGAAGCAGCTTTCTTTTCTGCTCTTTCTTCAGCTTTAGCTACATCTTCGAAGATACGGCTGTGAGACAAGATGATTCTCTTAGCGTCTTTGTTGAACTCGATCACTTTGAATTCAAGTTTCTCATCCAACTGTGCTTGTGAACCGTCTTCTTTTACAAGGTGTTTCGGAGTTGCAAAACCTTCTACACCGTAAGGAAGAGCTACAACAGCACCCTTATCCAACATTTCGATGATAGTACCTTCGTGTACAGAACCTACAGTGAACACAGTTTCGAATACATCCCAAGGATTTTCTTCGAGTTGTTTGTGGCCAAGGCTCAAACGACGGTTGTCTTTATCGATTTCCAATACCTGAACTTCGATGTCAGCACCAATCTGAGTAAATTCTGACGGGTGTTTCACTTTCTTAGTCCAAGAAAGGTCAGAGATGTGGATCAAGCCGTCTACACCTTCTTCGATTTCTACGAATACACCGAAGTTAGTGAAGTTACGTACTTTTGCAGTATGCTTAGAACCTACAGGATACTTTTCTTCGATTGTTTCCCATGGATCTTGTTTCAGTTGTTTGATACCCAAAGACATCTTACGTTCTTCGCGGTCAAGTGTAAGAACAACAGCTTCTACTTCGTCACCTACCTTCATGAAATCTTGTGCAGAACGCAGGTGTTGGCTCCAAGACATTTCTGAAACGTGGATCAAACCTTCTACGCCAGCAGCGATTTCGATGAATGCACCGTAGTCAGCCATAACAACCACTTTACCTTTCACCTTGTCACCAACCTTCAAGTCAGTATCAAGAGCATCCCATGGGTGCGGAGTCAGTTGTTTCAAGCCAAGAGCGATACGTTTCTTTTCGTCATCGAAGTCAAGGATAACAACGTTGAGCTTCTGATCCAGTTCAACCACTTCTTTCGGATCGCTAACACGTCCCCAAGAAAGGTCAGTAATGTGAATCAAACCGTCTACGCCACCAAGGTCGATGAATACACCGTAAGATGTGATATTTTTAACAGTTCCTTCAAGAACTTGTCCTTTTTCGAGTTTACCGATGATTTCTTTCTTCTGTTGTTCCAGTTCAGCTTCGATAAGAGCCTTGTGAGATACAACAACGTTTTTGAATTCCTGGTTAATTTTAACCACTTTGAATTCCATTGTTTTGCCAACGAATACATCATAGTCGCGGATCGGTTTAACGTCGATTTGAGAACCCGGCAAGAATGCTTCGATTCCAAATACGTCTACGATCATACCACCCTTCGTGCGGCACTTGATGTAACCCTTGATAATTTCTTCATTTTCCAGAGCAGCGTTAACGCGATCCCAAGAACGAGTAGCGCGGGCTTTTCTGTGTGACAGAACGAGCTGTCCTTTTTTGTCTTCCTGGTTTTCGATGTATACTTCTACAGTATCACCTACTTTCAGGTCCGGATTGTAACGGAATTCATTCAAAGGGATGATACCGTCTGATTTGTAACCGATGTTCACAACTACTTCACGCTTGTTCATTGCGATTACGGTTCCGTCAACAACCTCACGGTCGTTCACTTTGTTAAGCGTACCGTCGTAAGCTTTTTCAAGTTCATCGTGGCTAACGTTGGTTACTGTTTCGCCATTTTCATAAGCATCCCAGTTGAAATCTTCAATAGGAGCTACGTTCTTTAAGTTTTCCATTAATAATAAAATTGTTTAATACTTTAATTAAATAAGACATTATATTATCTATAAATCGGGCGCAAAGGTAGAAATATTTTCTTGATTGACAAAAGAATGGCAGAAGAAAAGAGATTTATATCCGTATTTTTTGTAATATTGCAATCTTTAATTTATACAGTTTTTGCCATGGACGAGAGATTGGACAAAGTCAAGGTGCAATGCGACTATTTACCGCTTATTAATTTTGCGATACAACAAAACGGAGCATCGATCATTCATCAGCTTTCTATTGAGAACACGACACCTGTCCCACTGAAGGACATTCAAGTAGTAATCACGACAGAACCGACTTTCGGAAACGCCGCTCCGATGGCAGTTGAACAGATCCCGGCCAACGATTCGATCCGTCTGTCGTCATTCAATCTCACTTTGTCCGCCAACTACTTCACACAACTGACCGAACGTTTATCCGGCAACCTGAAAATTGAAATTACTGCTGAAGCAGAACCGATATTCTGCCAAACATATCCTATCGACATCCTGGCATACGACCAATGGGGCGGACTCAACGTATTGCCCGAAATGCTGGCTGCTTTCATCACTCCCAATCATACGGCTATCTCACCGATTATCAAAAAAGCAGCTTCCATCCTGGGGCAATGGACCGGTAACCCGTCTCTCGATGAATATCAAAGCCGCACTCCGGACAGGGTGAGGAAACAGATGGCTGCCATCTATACGGCTATCGCGGAGCAACAGATTATATATAGTACCGTTCCCGCCAGTTTCGAAGAATATGGGCAGCGTGTCCGGTTAGCCGATTCTGTGATGGCACAGAAATTGGGAACCTGCCTGGATATGGCTTTGCTCTATGCTTCCTGTCTGGAGGCAATCGGGCTGAATGCTTTAATCGTCATCACGCAAGGGCATGCCTTTGCAGGAGCCTGGCTGGTGCCGGAAACTTTCCCGGATCCTACGATTGATGATGTTTCTCTATTAACGAAAAGAACAGCGGAAGGAATCTACGACATTACTTTGGTTGAAACGACCTGCATGAATATGGGACATTCGTCCGATTTTGACGATGCGGTGAAGAAAGCAAACGGAAAGTTGACGGACGGGAATAACTTCCTTCTTGCAATAGACATCAAAAGAGCGAGATATTCGGGCGTACGCCCCATCCCTCAACGTATTTTGCACGGACAGGTATGGGAAGTCGACGAAAAAGAGACCAACATTCAGAAAAGTGCCGTTCATGCCACCCCGCAAAGTATCAATCCGTATGATTTATCGGGCAATGAAACCCAGACCGTAATCACCAAACAACTGTTATGGGAAAGGCGGTTGCTGGACTTGAGCCTTCGCAACAACCTGCTGAATATCCGGATTACCAAAAACACGCTCCAACTGATCCCAGCTAATCTGGCTTGTCTGGAAGATGCATTGGCTGACGGAGAAGAATTCCGCATCCTGCACCGCCCTGCCGATTGGGAAAGCCCGGCGATGGATTTCGGAATTTATTCCTCTGTACCGGAGTCTGATCCGGTGGTTGGTTTCATCAACTCGGAGCTTTCACAGAAAAGACTGCGTTTTTATCTGTCCGAAAACGATTTAGGCAAAGCACTGACTCACCTATACCGTTCCTCGCGTACCTCTATTGAAGAAAACGGAGCCAACACTCTTTATCTGGCTCTCGGACTTTTGAAATGGTACGAGACTCCTTCCAGCGAACGTCCCCGCTACGCTCCCATCCTGCTAATGCCGGTTGAAATCATCCGTAAATCGGCAGCTAAAGGCTATGTGATCCGTTCACGGGAAGAGGAAACGATGATGAATATTACGTTATTAGAAATGCTTCGCCAGAACTTCGGAATTACCGTATCGGGATTAGACCCGTTGCCCACCGATGAAAGCGGCGTTAACGTCAAACTGATCTATTCCATCATTCGTAACAGTATCAAAAACCAACGCAAATGGGACGTGGAAGAGCAGGCCATCTTAGGCATCTTCTCTTTCAATAAGTTCATCATGTGGAATGACATTCACAATAATGCCAATAAACTGGTTCAGAACAAAATTGTTTCAAGCCTCATCAACGGAAAGATAGAATGGGAAGCCGCAACAGAAGAAATAGACGCAACGGATATGGACAAACAACTGTCGCCAACGGACATCGTATTGCCTATCATCGCCGATTCTTCGCAATTGGAAGCCATTTACGAAGCCGTACACGATAAGACTTTTATCCTGCACGGCCCTCCGGGAACGGGTAAATCGCAAACAATTACCAATATCATCGCCAACGCGCTTTACAAAGGGAAACGTGTCTTATTCGTTGCGGAAAAAATGGCTGCCCTCTCCGTTGTTCAAAACCGACTGGCAGCTATCGGTTTGGCTCCGTTCTGTTTGGAAATTCATTCCAACAAAACAAAGAAATCCGCTGTTATCTCACAACTGAAAGAAACAACGGAAATTATCAGGCAGACACCTCCCGAAGAATTCAAAAAGGAAGCGGAGCGTTTGCTGAATTTGCGGGCAGAACTGAATCAGTATATTGAAGCCCTGCATAAAGAATATCCGTTCGGAGTTTCACTATACGACGCCATTATCCATTATCAATCTGTAGACGTCGAACCTTGTTTTGAGATTCCACAACCTTATCTGGATACATTAGACAAAGATACATTTGCGCAATGGGAAGAGGCTATCGAATCGTTAGTCAGAACCGCCAATGCGTGCGGACACCCTTATCGGCATCCATTAACAGGCATCTCGATTTCCGAATATTCATCTGCCGGAAAAGAAGAAGCCTCCCAATTACTTACCGCTTTCATTGATTTATTAAATACCATCCGGCAGAAGTTGGATGTATTTTCCGTACTTCTGAAAGATACGGATATACACCCTACACGCAAGGATTTCCAAACGATTGCCTGTATCATCCGGAGAATACTCGATATTCCGGAGCTGACTCCGGGATTGCTGACTCTGCCGTTATTGAATGAAACGCTGAATGAATATCGTGAAGTGGTGGTTCATGGGCAAAAACGTGATGAACAAAGAAAAGAAATAGAGGCAGGATTCACCAAAGAGATTCTGTCTATCAACGCAAAGCAGACGGTAGCCGAATGGAACCGGGTATCCGATCAATGGTTCCTTCCCAGATATTTCGGTCAGCGAAAAATCAAAAAGGCTATCAACATCTATGCTTTAAAAACCATTGAAACAGAAGACATCAAACCGCTACTCCACCGGATTATCCGGTATCAGGAAGAAAAGGACGCTGTTCAGAAATACACTGGCCAACTCCCCTCTTTGTTCGGACGATTCGGCAAGAATGAGGATTGGACTGCCATTGAGCAGATTATCAATGATATGGCTTCTCTTCACTCACATTTGCTGAATTACGCAAAGGACATTGCCAAGGTGTCACAAATCAAACAGAATTTGTCTGTACAGCTCACAGAAGGGATTCAAACATTCAGAGATATTCACGCTCACTCTTTCAATGAACTGTATCAGTTGTCGGATACACTCACAGTCATTGAAAAGAAGTTGTCCGGCACGTTGGGTATATCAACAGAAGAGCTTTATACCTCTTCAGCCGACTGGATAACGATTGCGCTATCAAAAGTCCAAACCTGGAAAGATAACCTCGACAAACTCAAAGACTGGTATCAGTGGTTACAAGCATACCAAACTCTGAATAAACTGGGAATCGGATTTGTCGCGACAGAATATAAGGAAAAGAATATCCCTACCGACCAACTGACAGACATCTTCTGCAAGAGTTTCTACCAGGCGGTTATTCAGTATATCATTGCCAAAGAACCCACGCTGGAATTATTCAACGGCAAAATTTTCAACGATATTATTGCTAAATACAAACAAATATCCGCCAAATTCGAAGAAACGACCAAAAAAGAATTGTTTGCGCGGCTGGCTTCCAACATTCCGTCTTTTACTCACGAAGCTATCCAAAGTTCCGAAGTGGGCATCCTTCAAAAGAATATCCGCAACAATGCTCGTGGCATATCCATCCGCAAGCTGTTCGATCAGATTCCTACTTTATTGTCGCGTATGTGTCCGTGTATGCTAATGAGCCCGCTTTCCGTCGCTCAATTCATTGATACGGATGCTGACAAATTCGATTTGATTGTCTTTGACGAAGCGTCACAGATGCCTACTTATGAAGCGGTGGGCGCTATTGCCCGAGGCAAAAACGTGATTATCGTGGGGGACCCGAAACAAATGCCTCCTACCAGCTTCTTCTCGGTCAGCACCGTAGATGAAGATAATATTGAGATGGAGGATTTGGAGAGTATTCTTGACGACTGCCTTGCTTTGTCTATCCCTTCCAAATATTTATTGTGGCACTATCGAAGCAAACATGAGAGCCTCATCGCTTTCAGCAACTCCGAATATTACGATAACAAACTGATGACTTTCCCTTCTCCGGACAACATTGAATCGAAAGTCAGGATAGTCAACATCAACGGTTATTATGATAAAGGCAAATCGCGCCAAAACCGGGCGGAAGCTCAAGCGGTGGTAGACGAAATAGCCAGAAGATTGAGAAGCGAGGAATTGAGAAAGAAAAGTATCGGTGTGGTGACTTTCAGCATCGTTCAGCAAGCCTTGATAGAAGACTTACTTTCCGACCTCTTTATCTTCCATCCCGAACTGGAAACTCTTGCTCTGGAATGTGACGAACCGTTGTTTATCAAAAACCTGGAGAATGTGCAGGGAGATGAACGGGACGTTATTCTCTTTTCTGTGGGCTACGGTCCGGATGCGGAAGGACGTGTCAGCATGAATTTCGGCCCATTGAACCGGGTAGGTGGCGAAAGAAGGTTGAATGTGGCCGTTTCCCGTGCCCGGTATGAGATGATTATCTATTCCACTTTAAGATCGGATATGATTGACCTGAACCGGACTTCCTCTATCGGAGTAGCCGGATTAAAACGTTTCCTCGAATATGCGGAGAAAGGAACTAGGAATACAATCAACAGTGTGACAGCCCAATCAACGGAAACAGCAGCCTCCATCGAGAATATCATTGCCGATAAACTGCGTTCATTGGGATACACCGTGCATACAGACATCGGATGCTCCGGTTACAAAATAGATATAGGTATCGTTGACACCGAAAATACCTCCAACTATCAATTAGGTATTATCTGCGACGGCAAAAACTACAAACGTACCAAGACCGCACGTGACCGGGAAATTGTGCAAAACAATGTACTGAAAGCACTCGGCTGGGATATCTACCGGATATGGACTATGGACTGGTGGGAAAAACCGGACGAAGTAATAGCTGCTATTCAAGAGGCTATCGCACGCAAAAAGAGTTCAAAGGTTAATGCCCAAACAACGACAACCACCGAAATTGATTCTGCCCCAATGACAGCAGAAAAAGAATCTGTGAACAAAGAGTCGACAGACAAAGAAAAAATAACAAAAGAAGAGCCAATAAAAGAAGAGTCAATAAAAGAAGCAGTACCGACTGCAGAGAGAGATAACAATGAAATTTCATTTGTACTCAAAGCATCACCTGCCACTTCTGAAAAGCAAACTGCTTCCGCATCTTCCGCACAAAGCGGAATACAGCAAAAGTACCGATCGGCAAAGATCACTCCAGGCAGCTATTCGCCGGAAGACTTTTTCTTTAGTGAAAGCTATTCTATCCTCACTTCTCAAATACGGAAGATTATAGAGAATGAAGCTCCGGTCAGCAAATCATTGCTTTGCAAGAAGATTCTGTCTGAATGGGGAATCAGTCGTTTGGGAGCACGGGTAGAATCACAGATAGAGACAGCTTTAGATGCACTAAATATCCATCGCACCGAACATGAAGGATTTGTTTTTTGCTGGAAAAACAGAGAGCAATGCATCTCCTACTCTATTTATCGTCCGGTTTCCGAGCGGGAAGCGACAGATATAGCTCCCGAAGAGATAGCCAATGCCATCCGACAACTGTTGACAGACTCCATCAGCCTGCCTGTGGCAGATTTGATAAAAGCATGTGCACAACAATTCGGCTTTGCCCGTATGGGATCGAACATAGACGCTGCCATGCAAAGAGGTATTCGCGAAGCCGTGAAAAGGAATTATGCCAAAATTGAAAATGAACGGGTGACGATTGCGGATTAAATGTTGGTTCGAGTGATCCTGTCTAGTAGATTCAGGTGACAGAAATTAGATCAATACCCTTTCTCCAAACGTTTCAGGGCAGCAATAGAATCGGATACATAGCTATTGTCCGGTTCTATTGACCGCCAATAACAAAGCTCTCCAATCAGCCGTTTCAGATAGACAGGATCACTCGAACCAATCCGTCGCTGATGTTCTGCCAAACCTTTCGTCAGGATGAAATAGACATTCTTTCGGATTTCCCTCTTTCTGGCTTTAGGGATAGTCAGTTTCACACCGGAAGAGATGGACACTCCCGTGATAATCTTTCTACCATACTCATTGATGAAACGGGTCTTTTTATGATTCGGTTCGAATTTCTCATCACGAATGATTTGTTTAATACGGGGAATAATCTGCTCTTTGGGAAATACATCTCCCGAAAAAGTCAGGTCATCGGCATACCGGGTATAAGTCAGTCCGTATTCCGCTGCCAATGCCGCCAACTTCCTATCCATCTCATAACTAACGATATTACTTAACGACGGACTTGTAGGCGCTCCCTGCGGCAAATGTCTGTGCAAACAACACAACGTTCCCAATACTTTAGATACATTTTCCGGATAACCGATCTTCTCAAATGTCTTTTTCACTCTCGGACTCCGTATAGAAAAGAAAAAATCATGAATATCCATTTTCAACACATACCGCTTTCCTAAATGAGGATTGGCATTGTCGACTACAGAATGACCGTTCCGGAAACCTACCGCTGCCGGATGAATCATCGTTACAGGTGATAATATACGTGAATTAATAGTCGCTTGAATGGATTGCATTGTTTTGTTAGGAGCAGAGATCATACGATACCCTCCTTTTCTTTTTCTCATCCAAAATTCCCGGTAATGTACTGAAACGTTTCGTAGTATTTCCTTCAATTGTCCCGTTTCCATTCCCAACAGATTGGCACACCAGACAACAGCCGATTCATCATACTTTTGAACATACTGTGCTCTTGAAACTGTCGCTCCCAAAGCATGCCTAAGCCAGGCTCCATGCTCCCATTTTACTTTAGTAGTCTTTTCTTCCTTACTACCGTCTGTCGCTTTCCATCTTTTATACCCCTCTTGTTTTCTGCTTGAGGAAATCATCTTATAAATCAGAAAACCTGTGACAATAAGTATCGTTATTAGAATTCCGTCCATTTTGTATTATGTATATAAACAAAGAGAAGAGAGGATGAGTTATTTACTAAAATAAATTTAGGTATTTATACCTTAGAATTTATTTTCTAGGAAAAACACCTGTGCTTACGAGGCGACTACACCTCTTTGATGCTAAATTCGGCCCTCATCCTCTCTTATACAAAGATAAGTATAATCTTTCGATAAAACAACCGGAACGGGGAAAAACTATCGGTTGAACAACTCAAACGTGAACTTACAGCCTATTCCTCCGAATTTCCAGTTTTCGCTGCTTACGAAGACTCCCACGTCGAAAATATGCGTACCGATGCCATATCCGACTTCCAGATAAGGTTGAAGATGCGGCATAGAAAGTGCACTGATGTAAATACGTTCATTCTGCACATAACGGGTGTACTTCATCAGATGCCGGAGAATAAGGAATGGAGCTTCGTAGGTGAAATGTCCCCGCACATAACGACGGGAGGAGTTATACCAACGTGAGTCAAGCACCTGAAATACTCCGCCGATTTCATCATTCCAGCCTACGGGAAGATTATGGCGGGAGAAATTGGCAAAGTCCACAAAATACAGTTCATCCTGATTGGTGAATGCCCCGAATCCGAAACGATAATAAATATTACGCATCAATCCCATCCGGATTTGATGCTGAAGGTCAAACTCTATTCTTTCATATTCGCCCGTACTTTTAAATACTCCTTTAATTCCCCGTTCATAATCGACCGAGAAGGTTGGATAGATAGAATGCAAATTTATCTTTCGCTTTCCGTTCATATAATAATAGAGTCCCGGCGTCCACTCTATCCGGATGCGGGGAGCGAAACTGATATAAGTGTTCTTGAATTTATCCATAAACTCCGGAGGCGGCATCGGATAATCACCGGTAATCACAAAACGGGAAGGCTCTACGGCTGTTCTTTTATGGGCAGAGAACCCCAGACCGATATCCAGTCCGTTGACTATCTCAACTGTATGGCGGAAGTTAAAATACAAGTCCTTGAAATAATCAAGATGAATTAAATCGAAATTAAAGATACTATCCGGCATGGCTTTCAGTTCGTCGAGCACCTTACTGCTATAGATACGGTTACCATTACCCACATTCAACCGGAAGAATCCCCGTTTCTGCGGCCAGTATTCAAAGTCGGCATTCAACGACCAGTAGAACTCTTTACGCGTGAAGTTGTATCCGAGTTTCGGCACAATACGAAGTAATTTATCCCCTCTGAAAAGACGGTTGTAACGGAAATCCTGTCGATAAGACAAACCGTTGCTTCCGCTATAACTGAATAAAAGCGGATTTATAAACGGAGAGAACCGTACGCTTCCGATATTGGACAAATTGAATTTATAATCTTCTACCATCAAGTCCCCCATCGTTCCCCAAAAGGCCTGACTCTTGGATGGCTTTTGTATGGTAGCCGTGTCACGTCTAAGCGCATTGTCGAAATATAGTTTTTTCTCGCTCTCGTTCAAAGGGATCGGGCGCATGATAGCAAAGGTAGAGGCGTCCGTTTTATAAGCATTCGTATCACACTGCAAGGAGAAAGATTCCGAAAGATTATATTTCCTCTTCTCTTTCTTACGTACCTTCTTTTCTTTCAGTTCGATGGATTTATAATCTAAAGAAGCTGTATAATTACCATCTACCTTATTTCCGAGGAATTTGAAAAGGGCTTCTACATCATAACGCACCGGCAGGAATTCATTTTTCTTGCCGACATCTCCCATCTGAATCCAACAGGTAAATGTTATCAGTTCCGATCTTCCCGAAAAACGGATTTCACGAACACTCCAGACGTTGCTGCTAACCACCATATATCCACCTACCAACTGATCGCTCTTGGTACGGGGAATAAAGCGGACTCGATAATCCAGATTATTAGGATCTCCCATCACACTGTCTATCTGGTATTTATAGTATTTCTGTCCGTTTTTAGCCAGTGGTGATAACAAGCGTTCATCATTCAGCAGAGACGAAGAGTAGATATTTACATTAAAGTATTCGAGCAAGCCCGGCAATCCCCTGTTTCCTCTCACCGTTCCCTGGGAGGCTTTTACTTTCTGGTCGTAAATATTGGGAGCCGTATAATGCAAGTCACTGTACGTTTCAAGCAAATATTCGCGAACGCCCTTTTGCAAACGAAACATGGAAGGCACATAGCGGAGAATAAAATTCTTCTTCTGAATGTCCATCTTACCTTTTATATATAGGTTCGCTCGATATTCGCTGACTATCGTTTCATACAAAGGCGCAAAGGTCATCACACGTTCTATGATGGAGTCGGCAGAGATTTCCTGATGAGTATAAGGATTCATTATATAATTATTGGCTGCCCCCTTTGATATAAAAGAGAACAGACACAATATGCATCCTATCAATATTTTATCTCTCAATTGTCGTATCTCCTTCATTAACGTAGGCAAATATAAAAAAGAATATCGAAAAGCAATGGAATTAAGCTACTAAAAAGAGTTATCAGGGGAAGGAAGCTTTTCACACCGGATTAATATAAATATAAGAATAAACAAAAACGACTCATGTTTGAATGCATGAGTCGTCTATTAATAATAGGAGAAAGATTATAATTTCTCTATTTCTTCTTTCGAAATACCCGTAGATTTTATGATAATATCATTATCCACTCCTAATTCTTTCAATTTACGGGCTGTTTCCCGTATACCTTTTTGTATACCTTTTTGTTCTGCAAAGTCCAACGTATTAAAATAATCGTTGTAAACTTTCCATTCTTCCTCGTACTGCATTCTTTCCTCCTGGGTCATATTCGCTTTGGAGGCTAACTTTTCCAGTCGTTCAAAAACGGCTTTACGAGCCTTGAAAGGCATTCGATCAAGTGTATCCATGTGCTTTAATATATAAATCCAGCGTTCAAAATCATTTTCACATTCATCCTCTTCTTTATTAAAGTTCGGCAATTCAATAAAAATCTGCCGGAACTTACTATTGAAAAGCTTACCTGTATCCCTGTCAGAAAGGACAACATCCGTTCTGATTTTAGAGGGTATATCCTTGTCCATCACGAAGTTCATGAAGAACACTCCGTACACAGCATCTAATTGAAAGTTCCAAATCCCTTTTCTCGCTTGTTGGGTAATAGCCCTAGAGAGATAGAAAAGGGCACGGTCTTTAAAGTAAGGCTGTTCCCGGTTCTGCATTTCTACGATAATATGCTCCCCCGTATTGGTTCTACAATATATATCATAGATAAGTCCTCGTTCTGTTTTTACTTCCGGCTGCTGTTCGTTGTTTAGGAACTGGATGTCGGTAATTACATGCTCTCCTACGAGCAAATCATTCAAGAAGTCGATTAATAACTCCTTTTCTACCTCTCTGCCGAATAAAAACTTAAAGCCAAAATCGGTAAAGGGATTGATAAATCTTCCCATTATTTCTTGTATCTCAATTATAGAACAAAGATAGAGTTTTTTTGTTGAATAGTGTCAAGTATGGGAGGATAAAATAAAATAAAATCAAACCAATACCTAACATGAAGTATATGGTTTGATACTACGTAATATCGACTCTATATCACGATTTTAAAGTTGATTTATGAATAGACAACTAAAGTCGTCTGTTCGGTCAACTAAAGTCAGCGACTTAGACAACTGCAGTCGGCTGTATGGTCAACGGCAGTCGGCTGATACCATGTTAACTATTTCAATCTGTTATACGGTCATATTCATCTTCTTATATCCTTCCATATAAGGAAACGCCTAAGCTTTTGTTTGAACCGGGGGAGCTTTTCGTTAGAGTGTGAAGGGTGTGAAAAGCTAAAACGAGGTCATTAAATCACAGCAAACATCTGTCATACTACAACTTACGAGTCTGTGAAACTTGTGGAAGGCAAAAGTAAACTTTTATTTCTAAGTTGACAGAGAAGTTGATATACTTTATTTTACCATGATTTTTGAAAAGAATCAAACCACCGCTAGTTTGATTCATAACGGTACATAAATGAACTAAATGATAATTAAGCCCTTTCAGGGCACCCCAATAAATATATAATTGTAAGGCTTTCAGCCTAACTGCAAAATTCCCATTTAACCGATAAATTCCCATTTAATTAAGAACTGCATAAAAAAGAGAAATGCTTACTCTTACCTTTTTATTTCTCCTTTTATTTTTGACAAAGAAGAAAATTGTCGTATCTTTGTGATACTCTTCATATCAACCAGGCAGGGAACCTGCCTCGTTTTCGTGGCAGGCATTTTTATGCCTGTCCTGATGCTTCATATGGCGGTTTCGTACCCCCGTGTGGAGTGTTAATGCACCCACTGCCTGGTTGGTGAAGAGTAACGGGAAAGGCGGAACCGCTCTTATTTCATAGAAAATCTTCGGGCTCAGTTGTAATTCTTGGGGGATTAAGTTTAGTCAATTCCCTTCATGCATATACCTTTGCTAGCCTAAAAAGGAA
>NZ_JAJKHN010000028.1:0-76479 GCF_020982715.1 Bacteroides sp. 1_1_30 | reverse complement strand
ATGCTCTCGTGGGCTCGGAGATGTGTATAAGAGACAGGAAGAATATTTAGTCCTGATAATTCATAAAACCAGTTATAAAAACAAGAAATATATTCTTTTTCTTTTGACGATATGAAAGTGAAAATCCTTATTTCTCTATCATATTGTTCGCGGAGTGTTTTGAAGAACCTTTTTCTGTATTCATTGTTTTAGCACTATCATTAATATAAAAACGTAGCGATATGAATATAGAGAAACAATTAGAAACAGCAGTTAAAACCAACCATCTGGTGTTGGTGGTGTTCTATGCCGATTGGTCCCCTCATTATGAGTGGATAGGGCCTGTGCTTCGAACTTACGAAAAGAGAACTGTGGAATTGATTAGAGTGAATGCAGAAGAGAATAGAGCAATTGCTGATGCTCATAATGTAGAAACAGTACCGGCTTTCCTTCTATTGCATAAGAGTCATGAACTTTGGAGGCAGGTAGGAGAGCTTACGGTAGAAGAATTAAA
The DNA here is from genome assembly GCF_020982715.1 of Bacteroides sp. 1_1_30. Lineage (NCBI taxonomy): Bacteria > Pseudomonadati > Bacteroidota > Bacteroidia > Bacteroidales > Bacteroidaceae > Bacteroides > Bacteroides sp. 1_1_30. The sequence goes on along the minus strand of NZ_JAJKHN010000028.1, from coordinate 75,986 downwards.
AGAGGTATTGGATGATTTTCAATGAATTGTCTGTAATCTTTTATTGGTATTCATAAAAAGGACTCTTTTCTTTTTTCGTTAAAAGATTGATATTTCTAAAGTGTTGGTATTAAGAGTATTATAGAAGAGCATTTTTTCATTTAAAGAAACGGGTGTTTCCTTTTAAAGGAAACACCCGTTTGACACCGAGAAACAATCTGTTTCTTTTAAAGGAAGATTCCGTTTCCTTAAAGCCAGATATTAAATTCTTTAATATGTGAATATTTTTTCTTATTGAAGCTTTTTAAGTTCTTCTTGTAAGATGACCGGTTCGTTAGTGGTGATGAAATCTACCTTTTGTTCGATCAGCCATTTCATATCTTCTACTTCGTCTACTGTCCATACGTTGACTTTCAAGCCGAGGTCGTGAGCTTCTTTGATCCATTCGGGGTGTTTCTTAATCACTCCCATGTGATAGTCCAGACCGGCAGCACCCAGTTCTTTCAGCTCTTTGGGAGACAATTCTCCGTTAAGGTAATATACCGGAGTACCGGCAGGAGCCAGACGGATAAACTCTTTCATGGCATGTAGAGAGAACGTGATATATTCCATACGGTTTTCCAGTCCCATTTTCTTTACCATGGCAACAATTCCTTGTACCGCTTTAGTCTCGCGTTTCTTGTTGCTATGCGCTTTCAGTTCGAGAATCAATTGGGTTTTACAGTTTTTTCCGGTTTCCAGATACTGTTCCAGGCTGGGTAAGTTTTCTCCGTTGGATAATTTAAGTCCGGTCAGTGCATCACCTTTGGAATATTCCATCGGCCTCATCTTATATACAGGATCATGGTTAACCACCAGCTTGTTATCCTTCGCGATCCATACGTCAAATTCTGAACCGTAACAACCGATGGAGTCTGCTTTTAGAAGTGATGAAATACTGTTCTGCGATGATCCCGGAGTTTTCCAGAAACCGCGGTGAGCTATCACTTTTGTCTGTGCCTGCATGCAGCAAGCAGCCATTAGAAAGGCAGAAGCCATCATCATTTTTTTTAAATTCATTTGTTTGATCTTTTAAAAGTTTGATAGATTTAATTGGGTTTGGCCTCAAAATTATAAAAAAGATAACGCAAATCAGCCGATAATATGCTAATCTGCGTTAATCCTTGGGATTTTAGAATAGAAATGCTACAAAAGAGTGTCAAAAATAAGACTGTCTGTCATAAAAACATTCTCCGGACACGTCTGATAGTTTGCACAAAAGGAGTTTGTCACTCTTTTATTAATCAGGTATAGGCCTCTTCATGTATTCCTTTCACTGCACGTCCGCTAGGCTCATTCAGATTTCTGAAAGCGATATCCCAGGCTAGTGCTTCTGCTGTGGAGCAGGCTACACTCGGAACACTGGGGACGGTGCGTGCTGCACTTTCACTGGGGAAATGCTCTTCGAAAATGCTACGATAGTAGTACTCTTCTTTGTTTTGTGGCGTATTGATCGGGAAACGTTCGGCAGCATGTTCCATTTGCTCATCGCTCACGGCAGCTGCTGTGATCTCTCTCAATGTGTCAATCCATGAATATCCTACACCGTCACTGAACTGCTCTTTCTGTCTCCAAGCCACACTTTCCGGTAACATATCGGCAAAGGCTTCGCGAACAATTCGTTTCTCAATGTTTTTTCCGGGGCACATTTTAGCTTTCGGGTTCAGGTTCATTGCCACGTCGAGAAATTCTTTATCAAGGAAAGGGACGCGTCCTTCTACTCCCCATGCTGATAAACTTTTATTGGCACGGAGGCAATCGTACATGTGCAACTTTGAAAGTTTACGTACTGTTTCTTCGTGAAATGCCTGTGGAGTAGGGGCCTTGTGGAAATACAGATACCCCCCGAAAACTTCATCAGCACCTTCACCGCTCAACACCATTTTGATTCCCATTGATTTAATGACACGCGCCAATAAATACATGGGAGTGGAAGCGCGTACGGTAGTTACATCATACGTCTCGATGAAATAAATTACGTCGCGAACAGCATCCAGACCTTCCTGAACGGTGTAGTTGATCTCATGATGGACGGTACCGATATATTCGGCCACCTCACGCGCTTTAATCAAATCGGGGGCGTCCTTTAGACCGATGGCGAAAGAGTGGAGTTGAGGCCACCATGCATCGCTTGCACCGTCTGTTTCTATACGTTTTGCCGCATATTTTTTGGCAATGGCAGAGATAACAGAACTATCTAACCCGCCCGAAAGCAACACTCCATACGGTACGTCACTCATTAACTGGCGGTGCACAGCCTCTTCCAATGCCACTTTCACATCCTCGGTTTGTGCATCATTCTCTTTGACGGTTTCATATTCTGTCCAGTCGCGCGAATACCAACGTTTCATTTTTCCCTCTTTACTATAGAAATAATGTCCGGGGAGGAATACTTCATATTCGTCACAAAATCCTTCGAGAGCTTTCAACTCGCTGCCGAAGTAGATTTTTCCCTCTTTATCTTTTCCTATATATAAAGGAATAACCCCTATCGGATCACGGGCAATTAGAAATTCATCCTTTTCCTCATCATAAAGCACGAAAGCGAAGATACCGCTGATATCTTCCAAAAAATGGATGCCTTTATCTTTGTAAAGGGCAAGAATTACCTCACAGTCACTTCCGGTTTGAAAGTTATATTTTCCCGCATATTTAGCTCGAATATCACGGTGATTGTAAATCTCACCATTTACGGCGAGCACCTGTTTACGATCGGGAGAGTATAACGGTTGTCCGCCACTCTGCGGGTCGACAATGGAAAGACGTTCGTGTGCCAGGATGGCACTTCCGCCTACATAGATTCCGCTCCAGTCCGGTCCGCGATGACGGATCTTCTGGGCCATTTTCAGTGCTTTATCTCTTAGTTCTTTCGTTTGAACTTTGATGTTGAGTATACCTGCTATTCCACACATAACTTTAATTTTTAGAGGGGGTAATGTAATCTGTTGATTGTTTATTCGCTATTTCTAAGAAGCTGATTAGCTATTCTTAATTCGTTCCATAATTGTTATCGTTTAGTTCCACAACTGTTTCCCTTTAGTTCCATATCTGTTATCCTTTAGTTCCACAGATATGGAACGAACCGATAATAGCAATCGAGCTTCTTGTTGTACACTGTTGCAAAACTTATTGTATTAGATAAGCATCTATTTCCGCAGCAGCCTTTCGTCCTCCCGCCATGGCACGTACCACCAGGCTGGCGCCAGTCTCGGCATCACCGGCTAGGAATACATTCTTTGCAAATTTCGGTTGCTCCGGTTTCAGGAATCCCATTGCCAATAATACCATATCAGCTTCGATGACTTCCTTCTTCCCTGTTGGTTTCATCGTGGGACGTCCGCCATCTGCTGCCGGAATCCATTCCACTTCTTCCACTTCTACACCTGTCACTTTTCCATTCTTTCCGAGGAACTGATTGGAAGCCAGGCACCAGCGGCGTGTACAACCTTCTTCATGGCTGGAAGTCGTTTTGAAGACTGCCGGCCATTGTGGCCAAGGAGTAGCCGGATTGTAGCCGACAGGAGGTTTCGGCATGATTTCGATTTGAGTGACACTGACGGCTCCCTGTCTCACACTGGTTCCGATGCAGTCGGAACCGGTATCTCCGCCACCTATCACAAGTACTTTTTTGCCTTTGGCATTCACCAATTTATCTTTTGGGAAAGTCTGTCCTGCTAGAATCCTGTTCTGCTGTGCCAGCATTTCAAGTGCGAAATGGATGCCTTTCAGTTCACGTCCCGGAATACTCAAATCACGTGCAGCCGGCGTTCCGGTACAGATGCAGTAAGCGTCGAATCCTTCCGGCAAATGATTGACGTCTATTTCTACTCCCATTTCAAACAGTATTCCTTCTGCAGCCAATATCTTCATCCGTCGGTCAATTACATTCTTATCCAGTTTGAAATTAGGAATACCGAACCGTAATAACCCTCCGGGCGCTTCATCCTTATCGAATAAAGTAACGCTATATCCTTTTAAATTCAGCTGATTAGCCACTACCAATCCGGCAGGACCCGCACCAATCACCGCCACTTTCTTTCCGTTTCTTCTCGGCGTCTTTACCTGTATATATCCTTCACGAAAAGCCGCTTCCACGATAGCTGCTTCATTCTCGCGAATAGTCACCGGCTGATCGCAGGAAAGTTTCAACACGCACGATTTCTCGCAAAGGGCAGGACAAATACGTCCCGTAAATTCCGGAAAATCGCAAGTAGACGACAATACTTCGTATGCCTCCTTCCATTTTCCCCTGTATAATGCATCCTGCCATTCCGGTTGTTTATTTCCTATCGGGCATGCCCAATGACAGAAAGGTACACCGCAATCCATGCAGCGTGACGCCTGCAATTTACGGCTGTTTGTATTCAAAGTCTGTTCTACCTGACTATAGTCAGCGATTCGCTCGTTTACAGGGCGGTATCCCGCCTCTTGTCGAGGTATATTTAGAAATGCTTTAGGATCTCCCATCTTGTTATTTACTATTTGACGATTTACTATTTACTATTTTTAGACTATCTTGTCATTTGCTATTTGACTATTTACAGACTATACATTCAAATAGTAAATTGTAAATAGTCAAATTGTAAATCTAATAGTCTCTTTGCATGTCTGCAATTTTTTGTTGTAATTTTCTCATCTGTTCCTCCTGCAATACTTTTTTGTATTCGATGGGTACTACTTGGATGAACTGTTCTGCATAATGATTCCAGTTGTCAAGCATGGTACGGGCTAGTTTTGAGCCTGTGTACAGATAATGTTGGCGGATTAGTTCGTGTAGCTCCTTCCGGTAGCTGGCTTCTTCGATGAGTGACAGTTCCACCATTTCCATGTTGCAGAAATAATCGAAGTTGCCATCCTTGTTCCATACGTAAGCCACACCGCCACTCATACCGGCTGCAAAGTTACGTCCGGTTTGTCCGAGGACTACCACACGACCTCCCGTCATGTATTCGCAACAATGGTCGCCCACACCTTCCACTACGGCAACTGCACCGGAGTTACGAACTGCGAAACGTTCTCCTACACGACCGTTGATATATACTTCACCGCTTGTTGCTCCATAAAGCAAGGTATTACCGGCAATTGTATTCTTTTCGGCTTCGAAGTTGCTGCGGATAGGAGGCAATACGGAGATGCGTCCGCCGCTCAATCCTTTACCCAGATAATCGTTTGCTTCACCTTCCAGTTTAAAGTTAACTCCTGGTACGAGGAAAGCCCCGAAAGACTGACCTGCCGATCCTTTGAACTTCACATTCAGCGTATGTTCCGGCAATCCTTTGGCACCGTATTTCTTGGCAATCACTCCGGAGAGCATCGCACCTATTGCACGGTCTGTATTGGCAATCGTATATTCTAAAGAAATCTCTTTTTCATGTTCAATAGCTTCCTGTGCCGCATCAATGAGGGTTACATCCTTTACAGTAGAAACACCGTGGTCTTGATCGATGACATGGCGGATAGCCGCGTTGTTATCAATGCGTGCCAGCAATTTGGTGAAGTCGATTAACGCATGTTTCGGATTCGGGTCATTGGCAACGGATTTGCGTTCGATCAAGTCTGTGTGCCCGATAATATCATCCATCCTGGTGAATCCCATTTCGGCCAAATGCTCGCGGACCTCCTGCGCCAGGAATGTGAAGAAATTTACCAAATATTCACTACGCCCATGAAAGCGTTTACGTAATTCCTCATTCTGTGTGGCAACTCCCACCGGACAAGTATTCTGATGGCATTTGCGCATCATTACACACCCTAATACAATCAATGCCGAGGTGGCGAAGCCATATTCTTCGGCACCCATTAGCGCCATTAAGATGATGTCACGTCCGGTTTTCAGTTGTCCGTCGGCTTGCAGAACTACTTGACCACGAAGTCCGTTCAAAACCAATGTTTGCTGTGTCTCGCTCAATCCCAATTCCGGTGAGATGCCCGCATAACGGATAGAAGAAGCCGGAGAAGCACCTGTTCCCCCTTCAGCACCGGAGATGACAATCAGGTCCGCCTTTGCTTTTGCCACCCCGGCGGCAATTGTACCGACGCCGCTTTCTGCTACCAGTTTCACACTGATTTTGGCCTGTGGATTTACATTTTTCAGATCGAATATTAATTGTGCCAAATCCTCAATCGAATAAATATCATGATGAGGTGGGGGAGAAATCAGTGAAATTCCCGGAATGGAATGGCGTGTTTTTGCAATCACATCATTCACTTTAAATCCCGGAAGTTGTCCGCCTTCACCCGGCTTTGCCCCCTGTGCTATCTTAATCTGAATTTCATCCGCATTAACCAGATATTCTGCCGTTACACCGAAACGTCCGGAAGCTACCTGCTTGATTGCACTTCGTAAGGAACTGCCATCGGGCAGCGGTTGGAAACGGGCAGCGTCCTCGCCACCTTCACCGGTATTGCTGCGTCCGTGAATTTTATTCATGGCAATAGCCATTGCCTCATGAGCCTCTTTGCTGATAGAACCAAAAGACATGGCCCCCGTGACGAAACGATGCAGAATGTTTTCCACCGGTTCTACCTGATCGATCGAAATCGGATTACGACGGAATCCTAGAAAGTCACGAAGGAAAATAGGCTTCTCTTTTTCGTCTACCAAATGAGTATATTCTTTAAACTTCTTATAACTCCCCATCCGTGTAGCCAATTGCAGCGTACTGATTGTTTCCGGATTCCATGCATGCTCTTCTCCGTCTTTACGGAAAGCATACAAACCGGTAAGAAGTTGAGAATGGAGAGTTGAGAGTTGAGAGTTGCCATGCGGAGCCTCACTCTCCACTCTCAACTCTCCACTCTCAACTTCTCCCACTCCTTCCTCATGGAAAGCAATGGCATCTCTGGCTATTTCTTCCAAGCGAATACCTCCGATGGGCGAACCGAGTCCACCGAAATAGGCCTTACTCAATTCTTCGCTCAAACCGACAGCTTCGAAGATTTTTGCACCACGATAAGAGCGGATGGTAGAGATCCCCATTTTACTCATGATTTTAAACAAGCCTTTGCAGATGGATTTGATATAATTCTTTTCAGCAGTGGCATAATCCAACTGAATATCCCTGTCTTTAACCAAGCGGTCGAGAACAGCGAATGCCATGTAAGGATTCAGGGCACTTGCTCCGAAACCCAGTAATAACGCAGCGTGCATCACCTCACGTATTTCACCGCTTTCTACAATCAATGCTGTTTGTACACGTTTGCCGACTGAAATCAGATGGTGATGAACGGCGCTTACCACCAGCAATGAAGGAATAGCGGCATGGGTAATATCCACGTCACGGTCGGTCAGGACAATGTAGTTTACGCCTTCCGTCACAGATTCTTCCGCCATTTTACAGAGGCTGTTCAGTGCCTCCTGCAATCCGGCTTTCCCTTTCGCTGCTTCAAATAACATGGGCAGTTTGACCGTTTTGAAGCCTTTATAGCGGATATTACAAAGAATATCCAGTTGTGTGTTGCTCAAAATCGGATGATTCAGGCGGACCATTTTGCAATGACTCTCGCTGGGTGTCAGAATATTCATGCCGACTGCCCCGATGTATTCTGTCAATGACATTACCAGTTCTTCGCGGAGCGGGTCGATGGGAGGATTGGTCACTTGTGCAAATTGCTGCCGGAAATAGTTGTAAAGCAATTGCGGCTTATCCGAAAGTACAGCTAACGGAGTATCATTACCCATTGAATGGATCGGTTCTGCTCCGCTGCTTGCCATCGGCATAATCAGTTTTTCGATATCCTCTTTGGAGTAGCCGAAAGTGCGAAGCATACAGTCGTAGTTTTCTACATGATGAGGTACTTTGCGTCCGCTCTTCAGTTCATCCAGTTCGATTCGGTTCGTAGACAACCAGGTGCGGTAAGGTTTGGCTTCAGCCAACTGTTTTTTCAGTTCGCCATCATAATAAATTTCACCTTTTTCTGTATCTACCAGCAAAATCTTACCGGGCTGTAAGCGACCTTTTTCTTTGATGTCTCCCGGTTCGAAATCCATCACACCGACTTCCGAAGCCACTACCATCATATCGTTTTTAGTAATCAGATAACGGGCAGGGCGCAGACCGTTGCGGTCGAGCATACCTCCGGCAAATCGTCCGTCACTGAAGAGAAGTGCAGCCGGTCCGTCCCACGGTTCCATCAGGATAGAGTGGTATTCGTAGAATGATTTCAGATCCTCGCTGATGGGATTCTTTTCGTTGAAAGATTCCGGCACGAGCATAGCCATGGCGTGTGGCAGGCTCAATCCCGACATCACCAGGAACTCCAGTACATTATCCAGGGAAGCACTGTCGCTCATGCCCGGTTGTATAATCGGGCGAAGTTCTTTTATGTCACCCAAGGTAGGAGTGGAGAGTACGCTTTCGCGGGCTTCCATCCATCCGCGGTTACCACGGATCGTGTTGATTTCACCGTTGTGTGCCAGAAGGCGGAATGGTTGTGCCAATCCCCATGTAGGGAATGTGTTGGTACTGAAACGGGAGTGCACCAGTGCCAGTCCGCTGGTAAAATAGCTATTCGTCAGGTCCGGATAGTAGTTGCGCAGTTGCAACGACGAAAGCATACCTTTATATATAATGTTTTTTGTAGAAAGCGAAACAACATAAAAATCGTCCTTTGTCGGAATGGATGACAATCTGACCTTATTCTCGATTCTTTTCCGGATCAGATATAACTTCCGGTCGGCCGTTTCCGTTTCTGTAAATCCGGTGATAAACACCTGCTTGATGTCAGGTTCGTTTGCCAAAGCAGATTCTCCTAGAATTTCAGGGCAGGTGGGCACATTGCGCAGATGCATCAATGTGAGTCCTTCTTTTTCAATTTCTTCAATAATGATACTTAAAATGGCTGCCTGGTCTTTCTCATTTTTCGGCAAAAATAACAATCCTGTGCCGTACCGTCCTTTTTCGGGTACAGGAATACCTTGCAATAAAATAAACTCATGCGGAATTTGCAGCATGATACCTGCACCGTCGCCGGTTTTGTTATCCGCACCTTCGGCGCCACGGTGGCGCATGTTCTCTAATACCTTTAAAGCCGACTCAACAATGTCGTGTGACTTTTCTCCATGAATGTTTACCAGCATACCAACACCGCAGGCATCGTGTTCGTATGCCGCATTGTACAAGCCCATCTGTTTGGGCTGTCGTTGGTAAGGGGATCCTTCTGTTACGTTGTTAAAAAGTTCTTGTTTCTTCATTCTTACTAGCTTTATTGTATGATAATACCTAATTGAAGTGTCAATTTGTTCGGCAAAGTTAGTAGTTTAATTTCAAAATGATAGTAAAATGTAAGTTTTCTGTAACGCGAAATTAAAAGAAGAGCCTGTCTTCTTCTAATTTGTAATTAAAAGAAGGAGATTTACTTTTAATTTGTTAGCTCTTTTGGGTTAATGGTGATCTAATTGTAATTTGTTTCTTTTTGAGCTAAAAATAATATATTATTTAACTTTTTGATGTGTTTACAACTTTTTTATGCGTTTCTGTCAAATAAATATGCTTTTTGTTGTCTTTATGTTATTTGTAATGTGTATATTTGCAGTCGAAATAAAAATATCATAATATGTGTGGAATAGTAGGCTATATTGGTAAACGAAAAGCCTACCCTATCCTTATAAAAGGGCTGAAGCGACTGGAGTATCGTGGATATGATAGCGCGGGGGTAGCAATCATCAGTGATGACCGACAGTTAAATGTGTATAAGACGAAAGGAAAAGTCTCCGATCTTGAAAATTTCGTCACACAAAAAGATATTTCCGGTACAATCGGAATTGCCCATACTCGTTGGGCTACTCACGGGGAACCTTGTTCCGCTAACGCCCACCCTCATTACTCTTCTTCCGAAAAGCTCGCTCTCATTCATAACGGTATTATTGAAAACTACGCCGTTCTCAAAGAAAAACTTCAAGCCAAAGGCTATATTTTTAAAAGTAGTACAGATACCGAAGTCCTTGTTCAATTAATAGAATACATGAAAGTCACTAATCAAGTCAGTTTGCTGACAGCCGTTCAATTGGCGTTGGGAGAAGTGATTGGTGCCTATGCGATTGCGATTCTTGATAAAGAGCATCCCGATGAGATTATTGCTGCCCGTAAGAGTAGCCCGCTGGTAGTGGGGATTGGAGCGGACGAGTTCTTCCTTGCTTCGGATGCCACTCCGATTGTAGAATATACAGATAAGGTGGTTTATCTGGAAGACGGAGAAATTGCTGTTCTCCATCTGGGAAAAGAATTGAAGGTGGTCAATTTGAGTAATGTTGAAATGACACCTGAAATTAAAAAAGTGGAGCTTAATCTCGGCCAGCTGGAAAAAGGGGGATATCCGCATTTTATGTTGAAAGAGATTTTCGAACAGCCCGATTGTATTCATGATTGTATGCGCGGACGTATCAATGTGGAAGCAGACAATGTGGTACTTTCCGCTGTGATCGATCATCGGGAAAAGCTACTGAATGCCAAGCGGTTTATTATCGTTGCCTGCGGAACTTCCTGGCATGCCGGACTGATTGGTAAGCATCTGATTGAAAGTTTCTGCCGCATACCGGTGGAAGTGGAGTATGCTTCCGAATTCCGTTACCGTGATCCGGTGATTGACGGACAGGATGTAGTGATAGCAATCTCCCAAAGCGGTGAGACTGCGGATACTTTGGCTGCTGTGGAATTGGCAAAAAGCCGCGGAGCATTTATATATGGTATTTGCAATGCTATCGGGTCTTCTATTCCCCGTGCTACTCACACCGGTTCGTATATCCACGTAGGTCCGGAAATCGGAGTCGCTTCCACCAAAGCGTTTACCGGACAGGTCACTGTGTTGGCAATGCTGGCATTGACGCTTGCCAAAGCGAAAGGAACAATTGACGAACGGCATTATCTTTCAATAGTACAGGAATTAAATCATATTCCGGAGAAGATGAAAGAAGTGCTGAAACTGAATGATACCCTGGCGGAGTTATCGAAAACGTTCACGTATGCACATAACTTTATTTACCTAGGACGCGGATATAGTTATCCTGTTGCATTGGAAGGTGCATTGAAATTGAAAGAAATATCGTATATTCACGCCGAAGGTTATCCGGCTGCCGAGATGAAGCACGGACCGATTGCCTTGATTGACGCGGAAATGCCGGTAGTGGTGATTGCCACGCAGAATGGACTGTACGAAAAAGTGCTAAGTAATATTCAGGAGATCAAGGCGAGGAAGGGAAAAGTGATTGCGTTCGTTACGAAGGGAGATACGGTTATCAGCAAGATTGCCGATTGTAGTATCGAACTTCCTGAAACAATAGAGTGTCTCGATCCGTTAATTACTACGGTACCTCTCCAACTTCTTGCTTATCACATTGCGGTATGTAAGGGGATGGATGTAGACCAGCCGAGAAATCTGGCGAAGTCGGTAACGGTAGAGTAATGTGATTTACAATTAGACAATTTACGATTTACGATTGAAGAATCAATGATAGATAGTAAGTTGTTTGATTGGCAGGTGGTAATTTAAATCGTAAATAGTAAATCGTCAAATCGTAAATAGTATAGATGGAACAATTGAAACATGAATGTGGCGTTGCCATGATACGCTTGCTTAAACCGTTGGAGTATTACGAGAAAAAGTATGGAACATGGATGTACGGTCTTAATAAGCTCTACCTGTTGATGGAGAAACAACATAACCGTGGACAGGAAGGTGCGGGATTGGCATGTGTGAAACTGGAAGCAAATCCGGGTGAAGAATATATGTTTCGTGAACGTGCTTTAGGCTCCGGAGCTATTACGGAGATTTTTGAAAATGTTCAAAACAACTTTAAGGAGCTCACTCCCGAACAGTTGCATGATGCTGCGTATGCCAAACGAGTCCTGCCTTTTGCCGGGGAAGTATATATGGGGCATCTTCGTTATTCCACTACGGGAAAATCCGGAATCTCATACGTGCATCCATTTTTAAGAAGAAATAACTGGCGTGCCAAGAATCTCGCTCTTTGCGGAAACTTCAATATGACGAATGTGGACGAAATATTTGCCCGTATCACTGCCATTGGTCAGCATCCGCGTAAATATGCCGATACATATATCATGTTGGAACAGGTGGGACACCGTCTTGACCGTGAAGTGGAGCGTGTATTCAATCTTGCCGAAGCCGAAGGGCTTACGGGCATGGGCATCACGCATTATATAGAAGAACATATTGATTTGGCAAACGTACTGCGTACTTCCAGTCGCGAATGGGATGGGGGATATGTTATTTGCGGATTGACCGGAAGCGGTGAATCTTTCGCTATCCGTGACCCGTGGGGCATCCGGCCTGCATTTTGGTATCAGGATGACGAGATAGCTGTTCTTGCTTCCGAACGTCCGGTTATCCAGACAGCTTTGAATGTTCCGTTTGAGGAAATCAAGGAACTGCAACCGGGGCAGGCTTTGCTGATTAGCAAAGAGGGAAAGATCCGTACTTCGCAAATCAATAAGCCGCGCGAAAATCAGGCTTGTTCTTTCGAACGTATCTATTTTTCCCGTGGCAGTGACGTCGATATTTATAAAGAAAGGAAACGGCTGGGCGAAAAGTTGGTTCCGAAAATACTGAAAGCAATCAATAATGACATCGATCATACGGTCTTCTCTTTTATTCCCAACACTGCGGAGGTTGCTTTCTACGGAATGTTGCAGGGACTGGATGATTACTTGAATGAGGAGAAAGTGCAGCAGATCGCTGTATTGGGGCATAACCCGAATATGGAGGAGTTGGAAGTTATTCTTTCCCGTCGTATTCGTAGCGAAAAGGTGGCAATCAAGGATATTAAGCTCCGTACGTTTATTGCCGAAGGAAACAGCCGTAATGATTTGGCTGCCCATGTGTATGATATTACATACGGAAGTCTTGTACCCGGTGTTGATAATCTGGTGATTATCGACGACAGCATTGTGCGCGGTACTACGCTGAAACAAAGTATTATCGGTATTCTCGACCGTCTCGGTCCGAAGAAGATTGTCATCGTATCTTCTTCTCCGCAGGTGCGTTATCCTGACTATTACGGTATTGATATGGCAAAGATGAGCGAGTTTATCGCCTTCAGGGCTGCTGTCGAACTTTTAAAGGAACGCGATATGAAAGATGTGATTGCGGCCGCCTACCGTAAATCGAAAGAGCAGGTAGGACTGCCGAAAGAGCAGATGGTAAACTATGTGAAAGACATTTATGCTCCGTTCACTGATGAGGAAATCTCTGCCAAAATGGTAGAACTGCTGACACCCAAGGGAACCAAGGCGAAAGTGGAAATCGTCTATCAACCGTTGGAGGGATTGCACGAGGCTTGTCCGCATCATAAAGGCGACTGGTATTTTAGCGGTAACTACCCTACACCGGGTGGTGTGAAAATGGTGAACCGGGCGTTCATCGACTATATAGAACAAATGTATCAATTCTAACAACCATACAACGATTCAATAATAAGAATGAGAAATGTGACATTAATCCTTGACGACGGGAGCCGGTTTTCCGGTAAGTCGTTTGGCTACGAGAAGCCGGTGGCGGGCGAAGTAGTGTTTAATACTGCCATGACCGGATACCCGGAGAGCCTTACTGACCCTTCATACGCCGGACAGTTGATGACGCTTACCTATCCTTTGGTAGGTAACTACGGTGTTCCTCCTTTTACTATCGAGCCGAATGGACTTGCCACTTTCATGGAAAGTGAGAAGCTCCACGCGGAAGCGATTATCGTAAGTGACTATTCTTATGAATACAGCCATTGGAACGCTGTGGAGAGCCTCGGTGACTGGTTGAAACGCGAAAAGGTTCCTGGTATCACGGGCATTGACACACGCGAGTTGACGAAAGTTCTTCGTGAACATGGAGTAATGATGGGGAAAATAGTATTTGAAAATGAAGAATTAAGAATGAAGAATGAAGAATTTCCGTCTTATAGCGATATAAACTATGTAGACCAGGTTTCCTGTAAAGAAATTATTCATTATTTCCCTAGTGGAACAAGCAGCCACAGCGCAGCTAATTCTTCATTCTTCATTCCTCATTCTTCATTAAAAAAAGTTGTTCTGGTAGATTGCGGTGTGAAGACTAATATCATTCGTTGCCTGCTGAAACGTAATGTTGAGGTGATTCGTGTACCTTGGGATTATGATTATAACGGATTCGAATTTGACGGACTGTTTATTTCTAACGGACCGGGGGATCCGGATACCTGTGATGCTGCGGTGCAGAATATCCGCAAGGCAATGGCAAACGAGAAACTGCCTATTTTCGGAATCTGCATGGGTAACCAACTGCTATCGAAAGCCGGAGGAGCCAAGATTTATAAATTGAAATACGGTCACCGTAGCCACAACCAACCGGTGCGTATGGTAGGTACGGAACGTTGCTTCATCACTTCGCAAAATCACGGTTATGCCGTAGACAATAATACGTTGAGTGCAGATTGGGAACCGTTATTTATTAATATGAATGATGGCTCTAACGAAGGAATCAAGCATAAAAGAAACCCTTGGTTTTCTGCACAATTCCATCCGGAAGCAGCGAGTGGACCTACGGATACGGAATTCCTGTTCGACGAATTTGTAAAACTATTATAACCCATATTCATCACGGATTATAAAAAATCTGTGTTAATCTGTGTAATCTGTGGTGAACTAGAAAGTAGAATCAATGAAAGAAAATATAAAGAAAGTATTGTTGTTGGGTTCCGGTGCCCTGAAGATCGGTGAGGCCGGTGAGTTTGACTATTCCGGTTCGCAGGCACTCAAAGCCTTGAAAGAAGAAGGCATTGAAACGATTCTTATCAATCCTAATATTGCTACGGTACAGACGTCCGAAGGAGTGGCGGATCAAATCTACTTCCTTCCGGTGACTCCGTATTTCGTAGAGAAAGTGATTCAGAAAGAAAAACCGGAAGGCATTATGCTGGCGTTCGGTGGTCAGACAGCCTTGAACTGTGGAGTGGCATTGTACAAAGAAGGTATTCTTGAAAAATATAATGTAAAAGTACTCGGTACTCCGGTACAAGCCATTATGGATACCGAGGATCGTGAACTTTTTGTTCAGAAATTGAATGAAATCAATGTAAAGACCATTAAGAGTGAAGCCGTAGAAAATGTGGAAGATGCCCGTCGCGCAGCAAAAGAACTGGGTTATCCGGTAATTGTCCGGGCGGCGTATGCATTGGGTGGCTTGGGCTCCGGCTTCTGTGATAACGAAGAGCAACTGGATATTCTTGTAGAAAAAGCGTTCTCTTTCTCTCCGCAGGTATTGGTGGAAAAATCTCTTCGTGGTTGGAAAGAAGTGGAATATGAAGTGGTGCGCGACCGTTTCGACAACTGTATCACAGTTTGTAATATGGAAAACTTCGACCCGCTGGGTATTCATACCGGTGAATCTATCGTTATTGCTCCGTCACAAACGCTTACTAACAAAGAATATCATAAACTTCGGGAACTGGCAATACGTATCATCCGCCACATCGGTATTGTGGGCGAATGTAATGTACAATATGCCTTCGACCCCGAATCCGAAGATTATCGGGTGATTGAAGTAAATGCCCGTCTTTCCCGTTCATCGGCTTTGGCATCTAAGGCAACGGGTTATCCGCTGGCTTTCGTTGCGGCCAAATTGGGACTGGGTTACGGACTCTTCGACCTGAAGAACTCTGTAACAAAGACTACTTCTGCTTTTTTCGAACCGGCACTGGACTATGTTGTATGTAAGATTCCACGTTGGGATTTGGGTAAGTTCCACGGTGTAGATAAAGAATTGGGATCTTCTATGAAATCTGTCGGTGAGGTGATGGCTATCGGTCGTACTTTTGAAGAAGCTATCCAGAAAGGGCTCCGCATGATCGGACAGGGAATGCACGGATTTGTAGAAAATAAGGAGCTAGTTATTTCCGACATCGACAAGGCTTTGCGCGAACCGACTGATAAACGTATTTTTGTTATCTCGAAGGCTTTTCGTGCCGGCTACACCATCGATCAGGTACACGAACTGACTAAGATTGATAAATGGTTCCTTCAGAAATTGATGAATATCATGCAGACTTCCGAAGAACTGCATAGCTGGGGAAATAATCACAAACAAATAGCCGATCTGCCAAACGAACTGCTTCGTAAAGCCAAGGTTCAAGGTTTCTCTGATTTCCAGGTTGCCCGTGCCATCGGCTACGAAGGTGATATGGAGGATGGTATTCTTTATGTCCGCAAACATCGTAAAGGGGCGGGTATTCTTCCGGTAGTGAAGCAGATTGATACTTTGGCAGCCGAATATCCGGCACAAACCAATTATCTGTATCTTACTTATAGCGGCGTGGCAAATGATGTTCATTACTTGGGCGACCATAAATCCATTGTCGTATTGGGGTCCGGTGCTTATCGTATCGGTTCTTCCGTAGAATTTGACTGGTGCGGTGTGCAGGCTTTGAATACTATTCGTAAAGAAGGATGGCGCAGCGTGATGATTAATTATAATCCTGAAACTGTATCTACGGACTACGATATGTGCGATCGCTTGTACTTTGACGAATTGACTTTTGAACGTGTGATGGATATTCTGGAACTGGAGAATCCGCATGGGGTAATTGTATCTACCGGTGGTCAGATTCCGAATAACTTGGCTTTGCGTTTGGATGCACAGCATATCAATATCCTTGGCACAAGTGCCAAGAGCATTGACAACGCTGAAGACCGTGAGAAATTCTCTGCTATGCTCGACCGTATCGGTGTGGATCAGCCCCGTTGGCGTGAATTAACATCTATGGATGACATTCAGGAGTTTGTTGAAGAAGTGGGTTTTCCTGTACTTGTCCGTCCGTCATACGTGCTTTCGGGAGCTGCAATGAATGTTTGTTCCAATCAGGAAGAACTGGAGCGTTTCCTGAAACTGGCAGCCAATGTCTCGAAAAAACATCCGGTAGTAGTAAGTCAGTTTATTGAACATGCCAAGGAAGTAGAAATGGATGCCGTGGCGCAGAATGGCGAAATTGTGGCATACGCTATTAGTGAGCATATCGAATTTGCAGGAGTACACTCCGGTGACGCGACTATTCAGTTCCCGCCACAGAAGCTATATGTAGAAACTGTTCGTCGTATTAAGCGTATCAGCCGTGAGATTGCCAAGGCTTTGAATATCTCTGGTCCGTTTAATATTCAGTATTTGGCGAAAGACAATGATATCAAGGTGATTGAATGTAACTTGCGTGCCAGTCGTTCTTTCCCATTTGTCAGCAAGGTACTGAAGATCAACTTTATTGAACTGGCAACCAAAGTTATGCTTGGCCTGCCTGTCGAAAAACCGGAAAAGAATCTTTTCGAACTGGACTATGTGGGAATCAAGGCTTCCCAATTCTCCTTCAACCGTTTGCAGAAAGCCGATCCGGTGTTGGGAGTAGATATGGCTTCCACCGGTGAAGTAGGTTGTATTGGTATGGATACTTCTTGTGCCGTATTGAAAGCAATGCTTTCTGTAGGCTATCGTATTCCGAAAAAGAATATCTTGCTTTCCACGGGTACCATGAAACAGAAAGCCGATATGATGGATGCAGCCCGTATGTTGGTGAATAAGGGATATAAACTCTTTGCGACGGGCGGTACACATAAAGCGCTTGCCGAGAGCGGTATTGAGAGTACTCATGTTTATTGGCCGAGTGAAGAGGGACATCCGCAGGCGTTGGAGATGCTTCATAGTAAGGAAATAGATATGGTAGTCAATATACCGAAGAACTTGACTGCCGGAGAATTAAGTAATGGGTATAAAATCCGTCGCGCTGCCATTGATTTGAATGTACCATTGATTACGAACGCTCGTCTGGCTAGTGCATTTATCAATGCTTTCTGTACAATGAGTGTGGATGATATAGCTATCAAGAGCTGGGCAGAATATAAATAAGATGATTATATTCTATTGAAATGAAAAGACAAAGGTCGTTCTTATTATTCGAGAGCGGCCTTTGTCTATTATTGTAGAAATACAATTTTTCGATTATTCAGTTGGAAAATTAAATACTCTTGGTCTTTATTTGCTGTTTTGGACATTTTAATGTAACTTGCGCGCTTATTTAAATAATATTTTTTTTTACAGGAGGATGATAGGTATGGATAATCATGTTGTAATAATGGCTGGTGGCATAGGGAGCCGTTTCTGGCCGATGAGCACTCCGGAATGTCCTAAACAATTTATTGATGTAATGGGATGTGGCCGGTCACTGATTCAATTGACGGCAGACCGGTTTGATGGTGTTTGCCCCAGGGAAAATATGTGGGTGGTAACTTCTGAAAAATACATTGATATTGTTCGGGAGCAGTTGCCGGAAATTCCGGAAAGTAATATTTTAGCGGAACCTTGTGCACGAAATACTGCACCTTGTATCGCATTTGCTTGCTGGAAAATCAAAAAGAAGCATCCCCATGCTAACATTGTAGTAACTCCTTCGGATGCATTAGTCATCGATACGGGCGAGTTCCGTAGAGTGATGGAGAAAGCACTTCGTTTTACGGATGATAGCAGTGCTATTGTCACAATAGGTATTCGACCGACTCGTCCGGAGACAGGCTACGGATATATTGCTGCTGCCAACCAGCTTCAAACAGATAAAGAAATTTATACAGTAGACGCATTCAAGGAAAAACCCGATAAAGAGACAGCAGAAAAGTATTTGGCGGAAGGTAATTTCTTCTGGAATGCGGGAATCTTTGTGTGGAACGTGCGTACTATCACTTCCGTGATGCGTGTATATGCTCCGGGTATCGCACAGATTTTTGACCGTATTTTCCCGGATTTCTATACGGAAAAAGAAAATGAAACAATCAAAAAGTTGTTCCCGACTTGCGAAAGTATTTCTATCGACTATGCGGTGATGGAAAAAGCGGAGGCAATTTACGTGTTACCGGCTTCTTTCGGCTGGTCGGATTTAGGCACATGGGGAGCACTTCGCGGTCTTTTGCCACAGGATAAATCGGGAAATGCTACGGTAGGAACCGATATACGTTTGTATGACAGTAAGAATTGTATTGTGCATGCCAGCGAAGAAAAACGAGTTGTCGTTCAAGGACTGGATGGATATATCATCGCGGAGAAAGATAATACATTACTGATTTGTAAATTGGAAGAGGAACAACGGATTAAAGAGTTCTCGAAATAAAGATTATTTCGTTTGCTGATATTCGTGTGGTGTCATTCCTGTCATTCGTTTGATATTCAATTGAAAGCCGGAGTTAAGCACTCCGGCATTATTTTTATAATTGCACTTCGATATTTAATTTTCCACCAAGTCCACGTTCTACAATATCAAATAATGTTTTGAGAGTAATATTTTCTCCATCGTTTTCAACTTTTGATATGAATGTACGTTTCTTGTCAATGCGACTTGCAAGCTCTGCTTGTGTCATCTCTAATTTTTCTCTGGCACTTCGTATCTTAAAGCCAATGCGCAAAGCCTCAAGTTCTCGCTCAAGCCTGTCTCGTTCCGGTGCTCCAACTTCACCGTAATACTCATTTTTAATTTGGTCTAATGTCTTTGTATTCATTCTAAAATCTCCTTTTCTTTTTCTTTATAATAGTCGGTCATAAGCCGTTCTGCTCTTTTTATTTCTTCTGGTGGTGTTTTTTGTGTCTTTTTCTGAAAGCCACTTAACAAAACAACCAATTTATTACCGTCAAAGAAACAAAAAATGCGGAAGATATTATTGCCTAGTTGCACGCGAACCTCAAATAGTCCATTAGTACCTTCTATGTATTTTAGATATGTCGTTGGGATTCGGTCTATCTGCTCGATAATATCTAGCACTTTGATGATTTTATCGCGAACCTTCTGTGGTTGTTTCTTGAAAAAATCATCAAAATATTCTTTATATGTTATGACTTCTCTTACTTTCATTTTACAAAGGTAACTTATAAATTACATAAAAGCAATTTTAGGCTACTTTTTCTTTAATTTTTCTCATCATTTTATCCATTATCTCTTCAGAACATTTTGCCAACTCATAGAGAGTGACTGTATTCAGGAAATCCCTATCTTTGTCTTTCGAAGAAACCAAAGAAATAATGGATATGAAAAGAATGATTTTCAGTTTCTCCTTTTTACTGTATGTAGCAGGAGCGTATGCGCAGATAACATTGGAAGAATGTCAGCGGAAGACGCAGGACAATTATCCGCTGGTACATCAGTATGGTTTAGTGGAGAAGACAAAGGAATATAATCTGGAAAATGCAGCCAAGGGATATTTACCTCAATTTGCTCTTTCGGCTAAGGCCTCTTATCAAAGTGATGTCACAGAAATTCCGGTAAAACTTCCCGGAGTAGATTTAAAAGGATTGCCCAAAGACCAATATCAGGTCATGTTGGAGTTGCAACAGAAGATATGGGACGGGGGAGGAATCCGTATGCAGAAGAAGCAGACGATTGCAGAGGCTGAAGTGGAGAAAGAAAAACTGAATGTAGATATGTATGCGCTGAATGACCGTGTGAATGATCTTTATTTTGGAATTCTCCTGCTGGACGAGCAAATCAAACAGAATACATTGTTACAAGATGAGTTAGAGAGAAATTATCGTCAGATTACTGCTTATGTGGAAAATGGAATAGCCAATCAAGCTGATTTGGATGCAGTGAAAGTGGAGCAGTTGAATACAAAACAGAAAAGAATTGATTTAGTATCATCACGGGCAGCTTATTTGAAAATGCTTTCGCTGTTGGTAGGAGAAGCACTGTCTCCGGAGACGGTGCTGGAGAAACCTGTACCTCAAAGTACGGTTTCGGCTGTCAGTGAGATTCGTCGGCCGGAGTTGGCTTTGTTTGATGCACAGGGAGCCGGACTGCAAGTGCAGGAGAAGGCTTTGAATGTGCGTCATCTTCCGCAGTTCGGACTGTTTGTACAGGGGGCATACGGAAATCCCGGATTGAATATGCTGAAGAATGAATTCTCTCCTTATTATATGGCAGGTGTCCGGCTTTCATGGAATTTCGGTAGTCTGTATACTTTGAAAAATGACCGTCGGGTGATCGAGAAGAAAAGGCAGCAACTGGATAATAACCGGGATGTATTCCTTTTCAATACAAGACTGGAAATGACGCAGCAGGATCAGGCTATCCATTCTTTGGAGAAGCAAATGCGGGATGATGATGAAATAATCCGGTTGCGTACAAATATCCGTAAAGCTGCCGAAGCAAAGGTGGCAAATGGAACATTGACCGTGACTGAAATGTTACGTGAACTGACTAATGAGAGCTTGGCGCGTCAGTCGAAAACTATGCATGAGATTCAACGGTTAATGGGAATTTATCAATTGAAATATACAATAAATGATTAATATAACTTCTCCGGATATGAAAAGAATAACAAAAATAGGAATGTGGGGGATAACGCTGATGATGTTATCTGCCTGTGAAAATGGAACACCTGATTATGACGCAACCGGTACATTTGAAGCTACGGAAGTAATAGTGTCCGCCGAGGCTGCCGGAAAATTGCTACGACTGGAAGTAGAAGAGGGAACAAAGCTGAAAGCGGGTGAGGAGATCGGGTTGGTAGATACGGTACAATTGTATTTAAAGAAACTGCAATTGGAAGCCAGTATGAAATCGGTAGAAAACCAGCGTCCTGATCTTGCCAAACAGATTGCCGCTACCAAACAGCAAATTGTCACGGCAGAGCGTGAGAGGAAACGGGTGGAAAACTTGCTTGCTGCAGGTGCGGCCAATCAAAAACAACTGGATGATTGGGACGCGCAAGTCAAATTACTC
Organism: Bacteroides sp. 1_1_30; assembly: GCF_020982715.1. NCBI lineage: Bacteria > Pseudomonadati > Bacteroidota > Bacteroidia > Bacteroidales > Bacteroidaceae > Bacteroides > Bacteroides sp. 1_1_30. The sequence continues at coordinate 54,244 of NZ_JAJKHN010000028.1, read as the reverse complement.
GAACGGCAGCTCGTTGCACAGGAATCATCGTTGCGTAATAGTACGAATAGCCTTACAGAACAAGGCAATTCGGTTGCTATACAGGTAGCGCAAGTGGAGGATCAGTTAGCTAAATGTCATGTTCAGTCACCTATCGCAGGTACAGTATTGGCTAAATATGCGGAAGCCGGTGAATTGGCGGCTATCGGCAAGCCTTTATTTAAGGTGGGCGAAGTGGATCGTATGTATTTGAGGGCTTACATCACTTCCGAACAGTTATCAAAAGTGAAACTGGGAGATCAAGTGACTGTGTATGCTGACTATGGCAACTCGGAGCAGAAAGCTTATCCGGGGGAAGTGACTTGGATTTCCGATCGTTCGGAATTCACTCCAAAAACAATTTTGACGAAGAATGAACGTGCTAATCTGGTATATGCAGTGAAGATTGCGGTGAAGAATGACGGAGCGTTGAAGATTGGTATGTATGGCGGAGTAAAATTAAAGAATGAAGATTAAAAATTAAAGTCAGGGAGATGGAGAAGGATGTACCCATAGTGGTTGTGAAAGAAGTCGGCAAGAGCTATGGAACGGTGGAAGCGCTGAAAGAGGTTTCTTTTGTGGTAGAACGGGGAGAGATCTTTGGGCTGATAGGTCCTGACGGTGCCGGTAAGAGTACCTTATTCCGTATTCTGACTACTTTGCTGCTGGCAGATAAGGGAACGGCCACGATTGGCGGACTGGATGTGGCAACAGAATATAAACAGATTCGTACGAAGGTTGGATATATGCCCGGTCGTTTTTCACTTTACCAGGATCTTTCAGTAGAGGAGAATCTGGAGTTTTTCGCTACCGTATTCCATACGACTGTTCAGGAGAACTATGATTTAATTAAAGATATCTATCAGCAGATAGAACCGTTCAGGAAAAGAAGGGCAGGGGCTTTGTCGGGTGGTATGAAGCAGAAACTGGCATTGAGTTGCGCTTTGATTCATAAACCGGATATTTTATTCCTGGATGAACCCACTACCGGAGTGGATCCTGTGTCGCGCAAGGAATTTTGGCAAATGCTTCGTAACTTGCGGGAACAGGGTATTACTATTGTTGTTTCTACTCCCATCATGGATGAAGCCCGGCAATGTGACCGGATTGCTTTTATCAATCATGGAAAGATTCATGGCATTGATACCCCCGAGCGTATTCTTCAGCAATTTGCATCCATCCTTTGTCCTCCTTCTTTGGAACGGGAGGAGGTGAGACATGAAACCGCTCCGGTCATTGAAGTGGAGCAGTTGACAAAGTGTTTTGGTAATTTTACAGCGGTAGATCATATCTCCTTTCAGGTGAACCGGGGAGAGATATTTGGCTTCCTGGGTGCTAACGGTGCCGGAAAGACTACAGCCATGCGCATGCTTTGTGGATTGAGCAAACCGACATCAGGCATAGGAAAGGTGGCAGGATATGATATTTTCCGGGAAGCTGAACAAGTAAAGAAGCATATCGGCTATATGAGCCAGAAATTTTCGCTGTATGAAGATTTGAAAGTGTGGGAGAATATCCGTCTGTTTGCCGGGATTTATGGGATGAAAGAGCAAGAAATAGAGCGGAAGACAGAAGAATTGTTGGATCGCCTGGGGCTTGCTGACGAGCGGGATACTTTGGTGAAGAGCCTTCCGGTGGGGTGGAAGCAGAAATTAGCTTTTTCAGTTTCAATCTTCCACGAGCCGAGAATTGTTTTTCTGGATGAGCCGACGGGTGGAGTAGATCCCGCTACGAGAAGGCAGTTCTGGGAATTGATTTATCAGGCAGCCGACCAGGGAATCACCATATTTGTCACTACCCATTATATGGATGAAGCGGAATATTGTAACCGGATATCTATCATGGTGGACGGTCAGATTAAAGCTCTTGATACACCTGCCCGTCTGAAGCAACAATTCGGTGCAGAAACGATGGATGATGTTTTTCAGCAATTAGCCCGCGGTGCGGTGCGCAAAGCAGATTGATTATGAGACAGTTTATAGCTTTTGTAAAGAAGGAATTTTATCATATTTTCCGTGACCGGCGAACCATGCTGATTTTGTTGGGGATGCCGGTTGTACAAATTATACTATTCGGTTTTGCCATCAGTACAGAGGTGAAAAATGTCCGGTTGGCGGTACTCGATCCTTCTAATGATGTGGTGACACGAAAGATTATTGATCGTTTGGACGCCAGTGAATATTTCACTGTTACCACGCGTTTTCATTCGCCCCAGGAAATGGAAGCTGCTTTTCTGAAGAATAAGGTTGATATGGCTATTGTTTTTAGCGAACGTTTTATAGATGATCTCTATACGGGTGATGCTCGTGTGCAGCTGGTAGTAGATGCGACAGATCCGAATATGTCGACTTCGCAGGTTAATTATGCAACGGGAATTGTTTCTATGGTAGGTCAGGAAATGATGCCGCCCAATATGTCGGCTGCCCGTTTAACGTCGGATATAAAATTGTTGTATAACCCGCAAATGAAGAGTGCTTATAACTTTGTTCCGGGGGTAATGGGGTTGATCTTGATGCTGATTTGCGCTATGATGACCTCGATTTCCATCGTTCGTGAAAAAGAGACGGGGACCATGGAAGTATTACTGGTTTCGCCTGTGAAGCCACTATTTATTATTTTGGCAAAGGCTGTGCCTTATTTTGTGTTGTCGTTTGTCAATCTGATAACAATTCTTTTACTTTCGGTCTTTGTGCTGGATGTTCCGGTAGTAGGAAGTTTGTTCTGGTTGATAACCGTCTCTTTGTTGTTTATCTTCGTATCCTTGGCGTTGGGCTTATTGATTTCATCAGTCACGCGTACACAGGTTGCGGCCATGCTGGTTTCCGGTTTGATGTTGATGATGCCCACGATGCTTTTATCGGGGATGATTTTCCCTATTGAGAGTATGCCGTTGATACTTCAATGGATCTCGGATATACTTCCGGCACGTTGGTATATTCAGGCTGTGCGAAAGTTGATGATTGAAGGAGTGCCTGTTGTATTGGTATATAAGGAGATTGGTATCTTATTATTGATGGCGACGGTACTTATTACGGTTAGTATCAAGAAATTCAAGTATAGATTGGAGTAGATAAGAATAATATGTTAATGTGCCAATTGGCTGTGTTATACTACATGGCATTGACATATAAACATATCAGCAAATTGAAGAATTATTTATGATAAAGTTCCTGATAGAAAAAGAGTTTAAACAATTGCTTCGCAATTCGTTTCTTCCGAAATTGATTCTTGTATTTCCATGCATGATTATGCTATTGATGCCTTGGGCGGTAAATTTGGAAATCAAGAATATACAGCTGAATATTGTGGATAATGACCATTCGGCTATTTCACAACGTTTAGTGAATAAGATTGCTGCCTCCACTTACTTTCGCTTGGTAGAAGTACCGGCTTCGTATGAAGAAGGTCTTCGAAACATTGAAATTGGAACGGCTGATATTGTGATGGAAATTCCGAGGCATTTGGAACGGGATTGGATGAATGGAGAGGATGCTCATGTATTGATAGCAGCTAATGCCGTGAATGGAACGAAAGGCGGTCTGGGCAGTTCTTATTTGTCTTCTATCATTAATGATTATGCAGCCGAACTACGTTCGGAACATCCCGAAGCAGCTACCGTTTCTGGCACTTTCCCTTCCATACAGGTTGATACGCAGGGATTGTTTAATCCGAATCTGAACTATAAGCTCTATATGATTCCGGCATTGATGGTCATGTTGCTGACTTTGATTTGTGGTTTCCTGCCTGCGTTGAATGTGGTTAGCGAGAAGGAAGTGGGGACAATAGAGCAAATCAATGTGACTCCGGTTCCGAAGTTTGTTTTTATTTTGGCAAAGCTCCTGCCTTATTGGCTGATTGGTTTTCTGGTGCTGACGGTGTGTTTCATATTAGCCTGGTTAATTTATGGCATAGTACCTGTCGGGCATTTTCTGTTGATTTACTTTTTCGCGGTTCTTTTTGTTCTGGTGATGTCCGGCTTCGGACTAGTCATTTCCAACTATTCAGCAACGATGCAGCAATCAATGTTTGTTATGTGGTTCTGTTTGTTGGTGGTGATCTTGATGAGCGGTTTGTTTACCCCCGTTAGCAGCATGCCGGAATGGGCACAAATAATAACGATATTCAATCCTTTGAAGTATTTTATGGAGGTGATGCGAATGATATATCTGAAGGGGAGTGGTTTCTTTGATTTGCTGCCGCAGTTCGGAATATTGTTGCTTTTTGCAGTCGTGTTTAATAGTTGGGCGGTAATTAGCTATCGGAAGAACAACTGAAGATAATAAGGGGGCAGTCCGAAAACCCTGTGGGTATGTTATGTTAATAAGGCGGCATTGCCTGCAAAGACAATAAAAAAACAGCTCGTTTCCCTTTAAGGGAGAGAGCTGTTTTTGATCCTTTTCATCACCGTCTCCGGTGAATAGTAAGTGGTTACTGTATTACTTTATTTCGATTTGTCTATTTGGCTTCTTTACTTCTTCTTCAGAGAGTTTCGGAAGTTCGATATTTAGAACGCCATGTTCTACAGATGCAGCAATTTTCTCTTTGTCTACATTATCCGGTAGAATCATAGTTTGCTGGAACTTAGAGTATGAGAATTCGCGACGCAGATAGCGACCGTCTTTCTTTTCCTCCTTGTTTTCTGTCTTCTTCTCCATGCTGATAACGAGGTTATTGTCTTCATCAATGCGAACATTGAAATCATCCTTCGTCATACCCGGAGCAGCCAATTCCACTTTGTATTCTTTTTCTGTTTCCAAAACATTAATTGCAGGTGCAGTAGCATTTGCTTTTACCATCCAATCGTTATCAAAGAAATCATTAAAGATACTTGGTAACCAACTTTGAGTTCTTCTAACAGGCATCATAATTTTAGTCTCCTATCTTTAAGTTAAACATTCAGTTAATTATTCTTGAACTTCGGTATTTTCACTTCTGATGGTACCGGTTGTCCCGGTTTCCATCGTCTGCTCTCGAACCGTTGTTCGCTTCTATAAGTGCAAACCTTATGCCAAGTGATTTTTGAGACTAAAATTGTCTATTTGTCATTATAATAATGCCAATTTTGCAATAATGATGACAAAATGTATTCTATTTTTATTTATTTTATATAAGATAGATATTAATTTGATAATATGTCTATTTCTTCTCGATTAGTTTGAATCTCATTCTTAATGTTTGCCTTTCTTCGTCATAGTCATAGCTAATGATTTTGAAAGTTCCCATTTCAGAAGTATTTGATACATGCAATCCGATACAGGCACAGGCGTCATAATCTCCAATGCGGACAATGCGAAGGGTAGGACTTGCGTCAGCAGGTAGTTTGCTTAAATCTACTATGTCTTTGGCCTGTTCATGTGTCATATACTCAACAGTCACAGGTAGGTTTTGACTAATTGCTTCATTTACTATCTCTTCAATGGATTGGATCTGTTCCGCTGTCGGACATGAAGAAAGTATATAGTCGCATTTGCTCTTTTTTCTTTCGATGTGGGCATTGCGAGAACGCGGGCAGCCAAAGGTTTTTACCATGGTTGCATTGAGTAAATGCTCTGCTGTATGCATAGGAGGATACTCCTGCTTGTTGTGGTCGTTGAGTTGAATTTGTTGTTCCATAAATTATTTCAATAACTTTTTATTTTTGATATCTTCTAGTATGCTCATTTGTTGAATTGCTATTTGATTTAATTTGATAAGTCTGTCTTTGGGTGTCAAACCTTCATTTATGAAAACGGCATTTAAATTTTCCATGTTTGATAAGCAGATAAGTTCATTGATTGAGGCATAATCACGAATATTACCTTTTAAATTAGGGTGTGTATCACGCCATTCTAAGGCTGTCATTCCAAACATAGCTACATTAAGGATATCAGCTTCGCTGGCATAAATCATGGATGCTTGCTGTGGGGTGATTTCTTGAGGGATAAGATGCTGCTTGATTGCATCAGTATGAATATGATAATTAATTTTAGATAGTTCTCGCTTCGCTGACCAACCAATTTGAGCTTGCTCTTGCTCTTTGAGACGTTGGAATTCTTTTACTATATATAACTCAAATTCAACAGAAATCCAACTTGCAAATTTGAATGCAATATCTTTGTGAGCAAAAGTGCCGCCATATCTTCCGGATTTGGATATGAGTCCAATAGCACAGGTCGTTTCTATCCATTTTTGAGGAGAAAGAGTGAATGCATTTAAACCTGCTTCTTTTTTAAACCCCTCGAATTCGAGGGGTTTAAAATGGGGGTTATATAATATTTCCCATAATCCTAGATATTCAATAGTCATTCTATTACGTAGCCAGTTGGCAATAACAGTATTAGCATCTGTTGTCTTGTATTTAGCTATGTCGGTTAAAGAAATATAATCTGTATCGTTGATCTTTAAGATAGTAACGTCTGTGGTCTGAACTGTAATCTTTGCCATATTCTGATTTTTCAGTAAAGGTAAAGTTATATTTGGGAATAAAGAAACGTATATCACTTTTTATTCAAGGTATGTTAAACTCACTTCTAATATATAGGCATAAAAAAAGGAGCAACGCCTTGCTCCAACCTTTGTTAACCTTAAATCTAATACTATGAAAAACACAGTGCAAAGATACGGACTATTGGGGAATTAGCAAATAATCCAAGTAAAATAGTATGTTATATAACATAGATTAAGAAAAACTTCTTTCGTCTTAACGGTTATTCGATATTTTGGGCGTCTATGTATGGAGTTTTTTCTATCTTTGTGCAAAATATCATATTACTAATACTTAATATAAACATGGATAAAAGAAGATTAAGCCAATGGATGTTATTGGCTGTTGTTTGCTTGAGTTTCTCAATAGGAGAAAGCTATGCACAGAAAAATGATTTTGGAAATTTAGCTCGTTATTCAAAACAAAATGCTGCACTTCCAAAGGCGACGAAGAAAGACAAACGAGTTATTTTTATGGGAAATTCCATTACGGAGGGCTGGGTACGTACTCATCCGGACTTTTTCAAATCAAACGGTTATATCGGCCGTGGAATCAGTGGGCAGACTTCTTACCAATTCTTGTTGCGTTTTCGGGAAGATGTGATTAATCTTTCTCCTGCTTTAGTGGTGATTAATGCCGGAACCAATGATGTCGCCGAAAATACACAAACTTATAATGAAGATTATACATTTGGAAACATCGTTTCTATGACAGAATTGGCAAAAGCAAATAAGATAAAAGTGATTCTGACTTCCGTATTGCCTGCCGCTGCATTTAAATGGAGAATGGAAATAAAAGATGTTCCACAGAAAATTAAATCTTTAAATGATCGGATAGAGGCTTATGCAAAAGCTAATAAAATTCCGTTTGTTAATTATTATAAGGCAATGGTGGATGAAAATCAGGCCTTGAATCCCCAATATACTAAAGATGGAGTTCATCCGACAGGCGAGGGGTATGATATTATGGAGCCATTGATAAAAGCTGCTATTGAGAAAGCACTCTAAGGTTTATTGATGTAAATTTTGAAATATAAATGCTGTCTGATAATCAAGTTAGGCAGCATTTATTGTGAATGTGCACTTCTAATGGATATAGTTGTTGAAAAGGTTTTAGATGACGTATAGACATAAAAAAAGGAGCAACGCCTTGCTCCAACCTTTGTTAACCTTAAATCTAATACTATGAAAAACACAGTGCAAAGATACGGAGTTTTGGCAACTTTGCAAATTATAAGCTGCTAATTGGTGTTTTTATAACACTAATTAATAGATTAAATCCTGTGTTACAGGTTTGTTAAGAGTTTTATCCCTTGGCAATTCTCATGTAATATATGAAGAGGGGGAGTTTTTACCCCCATTTCTCTTTCATCAAATCTTCCAGTTTCAACAACTCGTCACGGTATTGTGCAGCTTCAATAAATTCGAGTTTCTTGGCTGCTTCCTGCATCAGTTTGCGAGTACGTTCGATACTCTTTTCCATTTGCGCTTTACTCATATACTGCACTACCGGATCTGCTGCAATGTTCGGAGTAGAAGGTTCTACATAAGCATGTCTTTCTTTTAGCAGTTCATCCGCCTCTTTTGCATTACCGAATACCGACAAGTTTCTGGCCTTTTTAATCTGTTGAGGAGTAATTCCGTTTGCTTCATTGTATGCCAACTGTTTTTCCCGGCGGCGATTGGTTTCGTCAATCGTCAGTTTCATGCTATCCGTCATCCTATCCGCATACATGATTACCTTGCCGTTTACATTACGGGCAGCACGTCCTGCGGTTTGCGTCAGTGAACGGTGGGAGCGGAGGAATCCTTCTTTGTCGGCATCAAGAATAGCAACGAGCGACACTTCCGGAAGATCGAGTCCTTCACGGAGCAGGTTGACTCCGATAAGCACATCATAGATTCCTTGCCGGAGATCATCCATAATCTTCACACGTTCCAATGTATCGACATCACTATGGATATAGTTACATCTTACATTATTATTAAGAAGATACTCTGCCAGTTCTTCTGCCATTCGTTTGGTTAGTGTGGTGACGAGTACGCGTTCTTCCTTTTCAATGCGGAGCTGGATTTCTTCCATTAAGTCGTCAATCTGATTAAGGCTCGGGCGCACTTCGATGACAGGATCAAGCAGTCCCGTAGGACGAATCACCTGCTCTACGACGATACCTTCAGACTGAATCAATTCATAATCTGCCGGTGTGGCACTGACATAAATTACCTGTTTCGCCATTTCCTGAAACTCTTCGAATTTCAATGGACGGTTGTCCATAGCCGCAGGCAATCGGAAACCATATTCCACCAGATTGATTTTACGTGCACGGTCTCCTCCGTACATCGCACGGATTTGGGGTACACTTACGTGGCTTTCGTCAATGACAATCAGAAAATCATCCGGAAAGAAATCGAGCAGACAATAAGGACGGGTACCGGCAGCACGACCGTCGAAATAACGGGAATAATTCTCAATTCCGGAGCAATGCCCTAACTCCCGGATCATTTCCATATCGTAAGTCACCCGTTCATATAGTCGTTTGGCTTCATATTCTTTACCGATAGACTCGAAGAATGCCACTTGTTTGGTTAGGTCATCTTCTATTTCGTGGATAGCACGGAGAGTAGCCTCTTTGGTCGTCATAAACAAATTGGCCGGATAAATCTTATAGGCGTCGAATGGAGCAATGGTGACTCCTGTAATCGGGTCTACTTCTTCTATACCATCAATCTCATCTCCCCAGAAGGTGACACGGAGCAGATTGTCGGTATAAGCCAGATAGATATCCACGGTGTCACCTTTAACGCGGAAATTACCACGGTTCAGGTCGATGTCATTGCGGACATACAAGCTGTCTACCAGACGACGTAAAAAGACATTGCGGTCCATCATCCGTCCCCGTTCTATTTCAATGACATTTTTGTAGAAGTCCGAAGGATTTCCCATACCGTAGATACAAGAAACGGAAGAAACCACTACCACGTCTTTTCGTCCGGAGAGTAGGGCAGAAGTGGCTGCGAGTCGAAGCTTGTCGATTTCGTCATTGATGGCAAGATCTTTCTCTATATAAGTATCACTGCTCGGGAGATAGGCCTCCGGCTGATAATAGTCATAGTAAGAAACGTAATATTCTACCGCATTATTGGGGAAGAAACCTTTAAACTCACTATAAAGCTGGGCAGCCAATGTCTTGTTATGGCTCAAAATCAACGTAGGTTTGTTGATATTGGCGATCACATTGGCAATGGTAAATGTTTTTCCCGATCCGGTCACTCCCAGTAAAGTCTGTGCGGGAACTCCCTGAAGTACCCCTTCAGTCAGTTGTGCTATCGCTTCCGGCTGATCCCCGGTAGGTTTGTAAGCTGATGTTAGTTCATAATTCATAGTTAAATCCTAAAAAGTGGAGCAATATTCGGTAAAATAATCGAGATAACAAATCATTTTTCCAAATAAATCCTTTACTTTGCAACATATTAATATCAAAAAACAGATTCATACAACTAGTAATACCAGAAACACATGATTTGGAATGAGAGCATTGAGTGTATGGACCGCGAAAGTCTTCGCAAGATTCAAAGCATACGACTCAAGAAAATTGTAGATTACGTCTATCACAACACTCCTTTCTATCGAAAGAAGATGCAGGAAATGGGAATAACCCCCGATGATATCAATAGTATCGATGATATTGTAAAACTGCCGTTTACCACGAAACATGATTTAAGAGATAATTATCCGTTCGGGCTTTGTGCCGTGCCGATGAGCCAGATTGTACGTATTCATGCCTCTTCCGGAACGACCGGAAAGCCGACGGTTGTCGGATATACCCGTAAGGACTTGGCCTCTTGGGCGGAATGTATATCACGTGCTTTTACCGCTTACGGAGCGGGCCGTTCTGATATTTTTCAGGTATCATACGGATACGGACTGTTTACGGGCGGACTGGGAGCACATGCCGGAGCCGAGAATATTGGTGCTTCTGTTATTCCGATGTCCAGTGGCAACACTGAAAAACAGATTACCTTGATGCATGATTTCGGATCGACAGTGCTTTGTTGCACCCCTTCTTATGCGCTCTACCTGGCAGATGCAATCAAAGATTCCGGTTTGCCACGTGAAGAATTTCAACTGAAAGTCGGTGCGTTCGGTGCGGAACCCTGGACGGAAAATATGCGTCATGAAATTGAAGAGAAACTGGGAATCAAAGCATACGATATTTATGGGTTGAGTGAAATTGCCGGACCGGGTGTCGGTTACGAGTGCGAATGTCAGAACGGCACTCACTTGAATGAAGACCATTATTTCCCGGAAATTATCGATCCGAATACTTTGCAACCGGTTGAACCGGGACAAACGGGCGAACTGGTGTTTACCCACCTCACCAAAGAGGGTATGCCATTGCTCCGTTACCGTACGCGTGATTTGACTGCCTTGCATCATGATAAATGTTCTTGCGGTCGTACATTAGTACGTATGGATCGTATTTTGGGACGCAGTGATGATATGTTGATTATCCGTGGTGTAAACGTATTCCCGACACAGATTGAATCCGTTATCCTTGAAATGGCAGAATTTGAACCGCATTATTTGTTGATAGTGGGTCGTGAAAATAATACCGATACGATGGAGCTCCAGGTTGAAGTACGTCCGGAATTCTATTCTGATGAGATCAACAAAATGCTGGCTTTGAAGAAAAAGCTGGGAGGACGTTTGCAAAGCGTACTTGGATTGGGAGTCAACGTGAAACTGGTAGAGCCTCGCAGCATTGAGCGTAGCGTAGGTAAAGCAAAACGTGTGATTGATAACAGAAAAATATAAATAAGTATTAGGTATACCTAATGCTTGTTACCTAATACTTAATACTTATTACTTAATACTTTAATAAATATGGTAGCAAAACAACTTTCTATCTTTTTGGAAAATAAGTCAGGCCGTTTGACGGAAGTGACTGAAGTGCTGGCGAAAGAAAATATCAATCTTTCTGCTTTGTGCATTGCCGAAAATGCTGATTTTGGTATTTTGCGTGGAATAGTATCTGATCCGGATAAAGCATACAAAGCTTTAAAAGATAATCATTTTGCAGTGAATGTGACTGATGTAGTAGGTATAAGCTGTCCCAATATACCGGGTGCTTTGGCAAAAGTGCTGGGATATTTATCAGACGAGGGTGTATTTATTGAATATATGTATTCGTTTGCCAATAACAATATTGCAAATGTGGTAATTCGCCCCAGCAATCTGGATAAATGTATCGAGGTATTGAAAGAAAAGAAAGTCGATCTGCTGGCTGCAAGTGATTTGTACAAGCTGTAGATATAGCAGTAAACGATAAACAGGGAACGGTAAATAGCTGTGTTGTCTTTGAATGGGATAACACATTTGTTTGCCGTTTTCTGCTATAAAAAATAGTGACGCTATCCCGGGCATATACCGTCACTATTTTTTTCTGCCTTATAACAAGTTTTTTTCTGTCTTATAACAAGGAATCTGACGTTTGTTCGTCAGGTTTATGCCAATCATGATTTCTGTGTGATTCGTTTATTACCTGCCGTTTACAGTTTGGTGTTTGCAATTCGACGTCATTTTCTCTCCTTTTGTCGATGTTTAACGCCTTTTATGTATTAAAAAACACAGATTAATTGCTAAATTCCCAGCGAATAAGTAACTTTGCGCATTATTTTTAAATAGGATGAAGAAAAATATCATTATAACTTTGCTTGCGGCGGCTACTCTGACATCATGTGGAGAGTACAATAAATTGCTGAAAAGCACCGATTACGAATACAAGTACGAAGCCGCTAAAAACTATTTTGCGAAGGGACAGTATAATCGTTCAGCTACGTTGCTGAATGAGTTGATAACCATTCTGAAAGGAACCGATAAAGCGGAAGAGTCTTTGTATATGTTGGGAATGAGTTATTATAATCAGAAAGATTATCAGACAGCTGCCCAGACATTTATCACCTATTTCAATACGTATCCCCGTGGCACTTTTACCGAACTGGCACGTTTTCATGCAGGTAAAGCTTTATTCCTGGATACCCCGGAACCACGTTTGGATCAATCAAGCACTTATCAGGCTATCCAGCAGTTGCAGATGTTCATGGAATATTTCCCGAACAGCACAAAGAAGCAGGAAGCACAGGATATGATTTTTGCTTTGCAGGATAAGCTGGTTTTGAAAGAACTTTATTCTGCAAGATTATATTATAATCTGGGTAATTATTTAGGCAATAACTATGAGTCTTGTGTAATCACAGCTCAAAATGCACTGAAAGATTATCCTTATACTGACTATCGTGAAGAACTTTCTATCTTGATTCTGCGTGCAAGACACGAAATGGCTATCTATAGTGTAGAAGACAAAAAGATGGATCGTTACCGCGAAACAGTGGACGAATATTATGCTTTCAAGAATGAATTTCCTGAAAGTAAATATTTGAAAGAAGCCGAGAAAATATTCAATGAATCACAGAAAGTAATTAAAGACTAAATTTAAATAGATTTATGGACTACAAAAAAACGAATGCTCCTGCTACAACAGTAACCCGTGACATGATGGAACTCTGTGCTGATACAGGTAATGTTTACGAAACTGTTGCCATTATTGGCAAGCGTGCTAATCAGATCAGTGTAGAAATCAAAAACGATCTTTCAAAGAAATTGGCAGAGTTTGCCTCTTACAATGACAACTTGGAAGAAGTGTTTGAAAATAGAGAGCAAATCGAAATTTCTCGTTATTATGAGAAATTGCCGAAACCGGACTTGATTGCTACGCAAGAATACATCGAAGGGAAAATATATTATAGAAATCCGGCTAAGGAGAAAGAAAAACTTCAGTAATTTATTTTCTGACGAAGAATTTGATAGTCAAGTAGTAAGTGGGATGATTATCCCTACTCCTTATTGCTTGGCTATTATTGTTTAACTCAACTACTATTTAGAATACTTATGATTCAACGAATTCAAACTGTTTATTTATTGATTGTTGCAGGATTGCTGATTACAGCTATGTGTATGCCGATAGGTTACTTCATTGATACAATGGGCGAACATCCTTTTAAGGCATTAGGATTGGAAATAAACGACGCTTTTCAGTCTACATGGGGGTTATTCGGGATTCTGATGCTTAGTACTATCGTTGCCGTGGCTACCATTTTTTTATATAAGAACCGTATGCTGCAGATTCGCATGACGATTTTCAATAGCTTGTTGTTGGTCGGTTATTACATTGCTGCCCTTGCTTTTTATTTTGCGTTGAAGAATGATGCAAATATGTTCCGGGTAGGCTGGGCATTGTGTTTACCACTTATTTCCATCATTCTGAATATATTGGCTGTTCGTGCTATTGGACGCGATGAGGTGATGGTAAAGGCTGCAGATAGATTGAGATAAGACTTTTCCCTATATCTGGGTAATTCGTTAATATGATTAATGAAAAGCATCGCTTTATAAGAGTTAAAGCGGTGCTTTTTGCTCTCTAAAGCTATGCTTTAGCATCCCTAAAACGGTGCATTTACTGAATATTCCTGTTTTAAAGATACAAATAAGGCAACTAATTCATTGCGAGTTAGTTGCCTTATTTATTTAAAGAGTATCCCTAAAGCGCTGCTTTGTAGATATTCAAGCTCCTTCTCTCGAAAGGGAGGAGGGAGAGGATTTTATTTCTTCAAGTCAAATAGGTACGTGAGCTTTATGGTAATTGTTCCATGCGCTGCACGGGCGAAATAGTCTTTCTTTGTGGTGCTATAAAAGTCAGACAGCGCAAAGTAGTAACGGCCTTCAACGATGAAGCTGCCGGCTTTCTTTGTTCGGAGTTCTACACCGCCGCCACCGGCAATACCGTAGTCGAATTTATTCTGAATCTTAACTCCGTATACGGCTTTCTGTGTATTGGAAAGTTGGTCCATGTTTACACCTGAAATAGTCTCTGATTCTCCAATGAGAAAGCTTATTTGTGGACCTGCATGAACAAAGAATTGTAGTCCTCTGTCTCGTCCGAAAGCAAGGTGGGCAAGGAAAGGAATATCGATATAAGTCATTTTACGGGTGTAAGTTTGAGTAGGGTCTTTTACCATTTCTCCGTTTTCCCCTGGTATCTCAAACAATTGGTCCCACCCCCTTTGTGATACATTCAATTCGACTTGTGCACCGCAAATCATGGCAAAATACTTCTCGGATATATAACGTGCCGTCAAGCCTCCGGTAATTCCCATCAAGCTATTTTGCTTGATGCTGGGAGTGAAAGAAACACTGTTTAAGTTGACACCTCCATTAACACCTACTGATAAATTGCTGCGTGCTTCTCCAATTTGGGCAGTGGCAGGAAGAGCAAATCCTGTAAGTAGGAGTGTTGCAATCAAAAATGGTTTTATCTTTATCATTTTCGTATTATTCGAAGTCAAGTTTTACTAATTCAAAATTCTTAGTGAAACGTATGAAGAACACTTTTTTATTAATAAATCCTCCCCAGTTGTTCACGCGCTGGAATTTGAATCCTGTCTGGATTGGCGTCAGGTTCATCTTAGGCAGATTGTTTTCCAATTCCGAGCCATAGAGCGATAATCCCTTCAAGAAGAAGAAACCGGTGTCGAAGCCAAGCATTGCGTAATTGGGGTATTTGCTTGCCAAATCTTTACTATACCATTTATGATAAGCGTTGGTGAATTGCACGGCTGCCGGAAACAATGTATTCGTATAGAATGAAGAGTAGAAATATACATCCAACTCAAAGAAATTTTCCAGATGATCTCTGGTGTAAGTCTGCCATTCCGGGTAGCCGAACAGGTGAATTTTTTCTGCAGGATTCTCTCTGACTAACAACGTCAGTTGAGGAAGTACCTTAATCAGTAAAACATTACTGCCCGATGTCGGGATAAAAATGTTTTCTTTATCACTGCGAAGTGTTGCTTTCAATGTTTCTTTAGTTGCGCTTTCGCTGACGGTTCTCATAGGAATTCCTTTGCTCTTCAACTCTTGTTTCAAGCCGCTGATAAATTCCGCTTTCTCCTTGTCAGCACTCGACGGTTCGATGAAAATAACGTTCGCATTAGGGAATTGGCGGGTGAAATGCTCATAAACCTCTGAATATAAATAAGATTGAGGCGTATTAATCTGATAAATAGCAGGATTTTTGAATACCTCTTCTCCTTTTTGAGAGAAAGGGATCACCAGGCGTATATCGTTCTTTTCCGCGAAGTCTGACAATGGTTTTATTTGATTCTGATGCATCGGACCGAAGATGATATTCATATTCTTCATCTCGTTTTTGGCAAGAATCGTATTCAATGTAGAAATGTCTTTTCCACTGTCATATACATATAAATCAAGAGAAACGCCCGTACGTTTCAGACTGTCTACTGCCATCAGGAAACCTTCGTAATATTCCACCATGCGTTTGTCCTCCTGGAAAGGCAACAACAAGGCAGCCTTAATAGTAGACAGCTTTTGGGGAGTCTCCTTATTTTTGCGGAAAAGCTCGCTATTGCTGGGAGGAACAGCGTATGGATCTTCTTTCTTTGTTGGCTGTACAGTGGTTGCTGCCGGGTAGGGGATGCAAAGGAATTGTCCCTTTTTCATTCCCTTTTTCAGTTCCGGGTTAGCGTCAATCAACTCCTGCTCGCTGATTCCGTATTCACGGCTCACGCTGAATATAGTCTCTTTGCGCTTTACCTTATGCATATCTTTGCATCTCGGAACAACAGGACCTTGAATAGTCGATTGTTCAGTAGGCGTTTGAACTACGGTGTCAGTTTGTTCTTCTTTTTTCTGCGGAATCAGAATAACTTGTCCGATACGGAAATTCTCGGCACTCAAACCTGGGTTTGCTTCACAAATATCTTTGGCGGACACATTATACATCGTTGTCAGTTTGTACAATGTTTCTCCGGCTTGGATCGTATGGAATGTTTCTCCCTTCTGGCTTTCTTTCCCAGTAGGGATTTTGATGGTCTGTCCGGCATAGATTTTTTCGTCACAACCAGGATTCAGACGTATGATGTCTGACGTAGTGACATTATACATCTTGGAAATGGAGTATAAACTTTGTCCTTTTTCGATGGTATGCAAGAAATAAGATTGGTTTTCCTGTGCATAACTGATAGCGTATGAAACGCTTATAAAAAGCAGAAATAAGAATATTCGGTTTATCGGTTTCATCAAATTATAACTATTGGTTCTTGAAATCAAGGAACAAAGGTACAAATAATGCCCTATATCTTCATAAGATTTGAGTTAAGAAAATAATATTGTGCTTTTTTAGGAGCATATTTCGGGCGGAAACATTAATTTTGCAACATTTATGGAAGGATATGAATATGCAGGAAACAGAATATATTAATGTGTACGGTGCGCGCGTGCACAATTTGAAGGACATTGATGCCGAGATTCCCCGTAATAGCTTGACTGTTATCACCGGATTGAGCGGTAGTGGAAAATCTTCTTTAGCCTTCGATACGATTTTTGCCGAAGGACAGCGCCGCTATATCGAAACTTTTTCAGCCTATGCCCGCAATTTCCTGGGCAATCTGGAACGTCCGGATGTCGATAAAATAACAGGCTTGAGCCCGGTTATCTCCATTGAACAGAAAACAACGAATAAAAATCCCCGTTCTACCGTAGGAACAACTACCGAGATCTACGATTATCTCCGTTTGTTGTATGCCCGTGCGGGAATCGCTTATTCGTATTTGTCGGGGGAAGAAATGGTGAAATACACCGAAGAGCAGATTCTGGATTTGATTCTGAAAGATTATAAAGGAAAGAAAATATATCTGCTGGCGCCATTGGTGCGTTCACGTAAAGGACATTATAGAGAACTTTTTGAACAGATACGTAAAAAAGGATATTTATATGTACGAGTAGACGGAGAAGTGCGTGAAATCACGCATGGTATGAAGCTCGACCGCTATAAGAACCACGATGTAGAAGTGGTTATCGATAAATTAGTGGTTGCAGAGAAAGACGACCGGCGTCTGAAACAAAGTGTGGCAACTGCTATGCGTCAGGGAGACGGGCTGATGATGATTTTGGATGCCCAGTCTGAAAGTATCCGACATTATAGTAAGCGGCTCATGTGTCCTGTCACCGGGTTGTCTTATCGTGAGCCTGCTCCACATAACTTCTCATTCAATTCACCGCAAGGGGCGTGCCCGAAGTGTAAAGGGTTGGGAGTAGTCAATCAGATTGACGTGGACAAAGTGATTCCCGATCGTGAACTTTCCATTTACGAAGGTGCGATAGCTCCTTTGGGAAAATATAAGAATGCGATGATTTTCTGGCAAATCGGTGCTTTGCTTGAGAAGTACGATGTAACGTTGAAAACACCGGTTAAGGAGTTGCCGGACGATGCGATTGATGAAGTGTTGTATGGCTCTGACGAACGGATTAAAATCAAGAGTTCGCTGATCGGCACTTCATCCGATTACTTTGTTACCTATGAAGGAGTGGTGAAGTATATTCAGATGTTGCAGGAGAAAGATGCTTCTGCGACAGCGCAGAAATGGGCGGAACAATTTGCCAAAACAACGGTTTGTCCTGAATGTAAAGGGGCTCGCCTGAATAAGGAAGCTCTGCATTTCCGCATCCACGATAAGAATATTAATGAATTGGCAAACATGGACATCAACGAGCTGTATGACTGGTTGATGAAGGTAGATGAGTTCCTTTCCGATAAGCAGAAGAAAATATCAGTGGAGATTCTGAAAGAGATTCGTACACGTTTAAAGTTCCTGCTGGATGTCGGTTTGGATTATCTGGCGTTGAACCGTAGTTCTGTCAGCCTTTCCGGTGGTGAGAGCCAGCGTATCCGTTTGGCTACACAAATTGGTTCTCAATTGGTGAATGTGCTTTATATTCTCGACGAGCCGAGTATCGGTCTGCATCAGCGTGATAATTTACGTCTTATCAACTCCTTGAAAGAACTCCGTGACATGGGAAACTCCGTGATTGTGGTGGAACATGATAAGGATATGATGCTGGCTGCCGACTATGTTATCGATATGGGACCGAAAGCCGGACGTCTCGGTGGAGAGGTTGTTTTTGCAGGAACTCCCCAGGAGATGCTGAAGACCGATACGATGACTTCGCAATACCTGAATGGAAAGATGAAGATAGAAATCCCCGCCAAGCGTAGAAAAGGAAACGGGAAATCTATCTGGCTGAAAGGAGCGAAAGGGAATAACCTGAAGAATGTTGACGTGGAGTTTCCGTTAGGTAAACTAATTTGTGTGACAGGTGTATCAGGAAGCGGGAAATCTACTTTGATTAATGAAACTCTGCAACCGATTCTATCGCAGAAGTTCTACCGTTCTTTGCAGGATCCTTTGGAATACGATTCGATTGAAGGATTGGAAAACATCGATAAGGTAGTGAATGTCGATCAATCACCTTTGGGACGTACGCCACGTTCCAATCCAGCTACCTATACTGGTGTGTTTTCTGATATTCGTAATCTGTTTGTAGGTCTTCCGGAAGCTAAGATTCGCGGTTACAAGCCGGGACGTTTCTCCTTTAATGTTTCAGGCGGACGTTGTGAAGCCTGTACGGGAAATGGTTATAAAACAATTGAAATGAATTTCCTTCCTGACGTATATGTGCCTTGTGAAGTATGTCACGGCAAACGTTATAACCGGGAAACACTGGAAGTACGTTTCAAGGGAAAATCGATTGCCGATGTATTGGACATGACAATCAACCGTGCCGTAGAATTCTTTGAAAACGTTCCGCAAATCTTGAATAAGATAAAAGTATTGCAGGATGTCGGACTCGGATATATAAAGTTGGGACAATCTTCTACCACTCTTTCCGGTGGAGAAAGCCAGCGTGTGAAACTGGCAACGGAACTGTCGAAAAGAGATACAGGCAAGACCCTTTACATCCTTGATGAACCGACTACCGGACTTCATTTTGAAGATATCCGCGTACTGATGGGAGTACTGAATAAGCTTGTGGATAAAGGGAATACGGTTATCGTCATCGAACACAATCTGGATGTGATTAAAATGGCGGATTATATTATCGATATGGGCCCTGAAGGTGGTAAGGGCGGGGGAGAACTCCTTAGTTACGGAACACCGGAAGAGGTTGCGAAGAGCCCTAAGGGATATACACCTAAGTTTCTTCGCGAAGAGCTGGGGCTCTAATTTGAAGCATAGAGTGAGGGCGTTCTCCCAATAAAGTCAACTGTCTCTAATCATATTAATTAAGGCGCGGATTACATGGTTTTTATTTAATTAGAGCCGTGTAATTCGTGCCTTAATAAAAGTCATAGAGGACTTTGTCTCCCGCTAATTCTTTATTTATCAGATATAGAAAGTATAAATACAACGAAAATGAAAATCAATAAAACAAATGCCGCACGGCTGTTAGATAAGGCTAAGATAGCCTATGAACTGATTCCCTACGAAGTGGATGAAAACGACTTAAGTGCTGTTCATGTAGCAGCAGATTTAGGAGAAAACATTGAGCAAGTGTTTAAGACTCTTGTCCTGCATGGCGATAAAAGCGGATATTTTGTCTGTGTCATTCCGGGAGAACATGAAGTTGACTTGAAACTGGCAGCTAAAGCATCGGGTAATAAGAAGTGTGATTTGATTCCCGTAAAAGAACTTCTGCCACTTACCGGATATATCCGGGGAGGTTGTTCGCCTATCGGCATGAAGAAACATTTTCCTACTTATATCCATGAAACCAGCCGGGAATTTCCGTATATTTATGTAAGTGCCGGGGTACGGGGACTTCAGATAAAAATAGCTCCGGAAGATTTGATTCGTGAATCCAGAGCAGAAATTTGTCGTTTATTTGAGGAGTAGTTTAACAAATCATTGTGCAAAAACTCAAGAAAAAGTATATATTTGCAAGAAATATTTATTTAAATCAATCATTTATTAATTCTAAAAACTTATATCTATGTTCAGTAAACACCCTAAAGGTCTGATTGCTGCAGCTTTAGCTAATATGGGAGAGCGTTTTGGCTTCTATATTATGATGGCGATTTTGACATTGTTTATTTCAGCGAAATTTGGATTGTCCGAGACAACTACCGGATACATTTATTCCGCGTTCTATGCTTCCATTTATATTTTAGCTTTGGCGGGAGGTGTTATTGCTGATAAGACGAAAAATTTTAAAGGCACTATTTTAGTAGGGCTGATATTAATGGCTATCGGTTATTTGATTATTGCCATTCCTACTCCGACCCCTGTTCCTAGTATGGCTCTTTACTTGGGATTAACCTGTTTCGGACTTTTGGTGATTGCTTTTGGTAATGGTTTATTTAAAGGAAATCTGCAGGCTTTGGTAGGCCAGATGTACGATGACCCTAAATATTCAAACCTACGTGATGCCGGTTTCCAGATATTTTATATGTTTATCAATATTGGGGCTGTTTTTGCACCGTTTATTGCTATTGGTGTGCGCAACTGGTGGCTGAAGGTGAACAATTTTGATTATGATGCCACTTTACCTGAATTGTGCCATCAATATTTAGAAAAAGGAAATGATATGGCTCCACAAGCAATGGAGAATCTGACAACTTTGGCTAAGAGTGTTGTTCTTGACGGGACTCCTGTAACAGATATGGGTATGTTTGTTAATAACTACCTTGATGTATTTAACCGTGGTTTTCAGTATGCTTTTATGGCTGCTATTGGTGCTATGCTTGTTTCGCTGATTATTTATATGGCAAATAAGAAACGCTTCCCGGATCCTGCGACTAAATTGGAAACCAGTAAAGGTACTGCGACTGTGAATAAGGAAGAAATCCAAATGAGCGCTACTGAAATCAAACAACGTATCTATGCTTTGTTTGCAGTATTCGGTGTTGTTATTTTCTTCTGGTTATCTTTCCACCAGAATGGTTATTCTTTGACTTATTTTGCCCGTGACTATGTGGATTTGAGTGTTATTAATATCGACTTAGGTTTTACGCAGATCAAGGGAGCTGAAATATTCCAGAGCGTTAATCCGTTCTTCGTTGTATTCCTGACTCCATTTATCATGTGGATGTTCGGCTCAATGAAAAAGAATGGTAAAGAACCTTCTACCCCGATGAAGATTGCCATCGGTATGGGTATTGCCGCATTAGCGTATGTATTCTTGATGGTATTCTCCTTTACATTGCCTTCGAAAGAGGTGTTGGGTACTATGAGTGCTGCTGAAATAAATGCTATTCGTGTGACTCCGTGGATTATGATCGGTCTGTATTTCATCCTTACAGTTGCCGAATTGTTCATTTCTCCTCTGGGATTATCGTTTGTATCTAAGGTTGCTCCTCCTCATTTGCAGGGATTAATGCAAGGTTGCTGGTTGGCTGCAACAGCTGTGGGTAATTCACTGCTGTTTATCGGTGGTATTCTTTATACCACTGTTCCTATCTGGGCTTGCTGGTTAGTATTTGTAGGCGCAACAGGTGCTTCTATGATTGTAATGCTTTCAATGGTAAAATGGTTGGAACGCGTAGCGAAATAGAATCCCGTCATTGACTAAATAACAAAATGCCCCGGAACATTCACGATACTTGT
Organism: Bacteroides sp. 1_1_30; assembly: GCF_020982715.1. Lineage (NCBI taxonomy): Bacteria > Pseudomonadati > Bacteroidota > Bacteroidia > Bacteroidales > Bacteroidaceae > Bacteroides > Bacteroides sp. 1_1_30. Next base: position 32,245 of record NZ_JAJKHN010000028.1, on the reverse strand, counting down.
TCCGGGGCATTTTGGTTTATTAAATATCCAATCCCATAATATAATCATTCATATAATACCCGTTGCCAATCGGGAAATCACCTTTCCGTAACTTTCTCATTCCCATGTATTCGTAAAACTGCAAGGCTTTATTGTTACGATTCACGTTAAGTTCCATCAGACAAGGTTCCGGGTGCATCTCCTTGATGCATTTGATTGCTTCCTTAAATAAGAAACTGCCGCAATGCGTACCCTGAAAGCGGGGGAGAACATAGATTTTCTGAAGATGGAATACATCTTTTTCCTGTTGCTGCACAGAGACGTATCCGCATGGCTCATTCTCTTTATAGGCGATGGAATACACATGCCCTTCTTCCTCCATTTGCTTGCGCACATTGGAAGGAGCATACATCCAGTCCATCATATAATCCAGTTGTTCAGGAGATAAAATATCCTTGTAAGTGGCGGGGAATACCTCCTTTGCCATCATATGAATAAGCTCGTAATCGGCTACCGTTGCTTTTCGAATTGTAAACATACGTACTTTCTATTTTATGGTTTAACGGGCACAAATATAGCCATTATTTCTTTTTATAATAAGGTAAGCACTCTCTAATGTTTTAATTATTATTAATTTATAGTACTTTGTAATGCAAGGTACTTAAGTAATGCATATATTTGTGCCATCTAAAAGAAGTGAATAATGAAAGTAGACAATGTAAAATCACAGATGAGGAAAGGCATGCTTGAATATTGCATCATGCTTTTGCTGCACAAAGAGCCTGCCTATGCTTCTGATATTATTCAGAAATTGAAAGAAGCCCAGCTGATTGTAGTGGAAGGCACCTTGTATCCGTTGCTGACCCGTCTGAAAAATGACGACTTGTTAAGTTATGAATGGGTGGAATCTACCCAGGGACCTCCCCGCAAGTACTATAAACTCACTGAACAAGGAGAAACCTTTTTGGGAGAACTGGAAATTTCCTGGAAAGAACTTAACGACACAGTGAATCATATAGCCAATAGATAATCCGAAAAAGAAGAAATAAAAATGAAAAAGACATTGACCATAAATTTAGGAGGAATAGTTTATCATATAGATGACGATGCCTACCGACTGTTAGACAATTATCTGTCTAATTTGAAACATTACTTTCGTAAACAGGAGGGTGCGGAAGAGATCGTAGACGATATTGAGATGCGTATTGCTGAACTGTTTGCCGAGAAAGTAACTGAAGGAAAACAGGTCATCACAGTTTCGGATGTAGAAGAAATTATCGCCCGCGTAGGCAAACCGGAAGATTTTGGCATTGCTGACGAGGATACAGATTCACAGAAAAGAACGGAACAAGCATCGTCCGCTAATCAAAGTAATACGCAAACCTCTGCCCAACGTCGCTGGTTCCGTGATCCGGATAATAAATTGTTGGGTGGTGTGGCAGCAGGACTGGCAGCTTACTTCGGTTGGGATATCACATTGGTGCGTATCCTGATGATTATTCTGGTGTTTGTGCCTTATTGTCCGATGATTATCCTTTATATTATCGGATGGCTCGTTATTCCGGAAGCCCGTACCGCCGCAGAAAAGTTAAGTATGCGTGGAGAAGCGGTAACCATTGAGAATATTGGCAAAACAGTGACAGACGGCTTCGAACGGGTAGCAGATGGGGTTAATAATTATGTGAACTCCGGTAAACCTCGTACCTTTCTTCAAAAGATAGGCGATGTATTTGTTTCCATTGCTGCCGTTCTCTTTAAGATATTTCTGGTAGCTCTTGTCATTCTTTGTTGCCCTGTCTTGTTCGTATTGGCTGTCGTATTGGTAGCGTTGGTATTTGCGGCAATTGCAGTGGCAGTCAGTGGAGGAGCTTTACTTTATGAGTTGTTGCCTGCCATCGACTGGATGCCGGTTGCTTCCGTCTCTCCTATGATGACATTATTAGGTACGATTGCCGGAGTTGCCCTCATCGGTATTCCATTAGGAGCTTTTTTGTATACCATCTTGCGCCAGCTATTCCATTGGTCACCAATGGGAACAGGTTTGAAATGGTCGCTATTGATTTTATGGATATTGGGTGCGGTCATTATGGTTATCAATCTTTCTGCTCTTGGCTGGCAACTGCCTCTGTATGGGCTGCACTGCTGTTAACTAAGCCTCATTCTATTAAAAAAGGATAATATTTATTCTTTTATAAGTAAATGTACCCCGATAGTGTGTCCGGGGTACATTTTTTGTTTTCCCTTATTCATCGTAAATCGAGATTTTTTAGTAAGTTTGTAAATACGTATTCAGGAAATAAAATGGGTGAACATATATGTTTTAGGAGAAACGAACGTTTAGCGACAGTCAATCCTTATTGGAGAGGAAATCCGATGGTGCGCGGACGTTTTTTTAACAGGCAGCATCGCTTCCGTCCGGGGATGGGCAGCGTGTTGAAATGGCGTCTTTCGCCCAATCCCCAACGCAAAGAGAAGAAGACGGTGAAATGGGACCCGAAAGTTTGTTATCTTCGCTCATTGGATGCGATGGTAGGAGATTCCCTGATATGGCTCGGACATAATTCTTTCTTTCTTCAATTAGCAGGTAAGCGAATCATGTTCGATCCGGTGTTCGGCAGTATTCCTTTTGTGAAAAGACAGAGCGAATTTCCTGCTAATCCTGATATATTTACGGAGATTGATTATCTACTTGTCAGTCATGATCATTTTGACCATTTGGATAAACAGAGTATAGCACGCTTACTGAAGAACAACCCGCAAATGAAACTTTTCTGCGGCTTGGGAACCGGTGAACTGATTCAGGGATGGTTCCCTGAAATGAAAGTGATTGAAGCCGGATGGTATCAACAAATGGAAGATGAAGGATTGAAGATCACGTTTCTGCCGGCACAACACTGGAGCAAACGTTCCGTACGTGATGGTGGGCAGCGACTGTGGGGAGCTTTTATGCTGCAAGGAAATGGGATTTCTCTTTATTATAGTGGTGATACGGGTTATTCCAGCCATTTTCGTGAGATTCCCGATCTGTTCGGAGCACCGGATTATGCTTTGTTAGGTATCGGTGCATACAAACCTCGCTGGTTTATGCGTCCCAACCATATATCGCCATACGAATCCTTGACTGCTGCCGAAGAAATGAATGCAGGTCTTACCATTCCCATGCATTATGGCACATTCGACTTGTCTGACGAGCCTTTGCACGATCCTCCGAAAGTTTTTGCAGCAGAAGCAAAGAAACGGAAGATTCCAGTGGAGATTCCCTATTTGGGAGAGATTGTAAAATTGAAAAAACAGAAATAATTAGAAACGAATAAAGAGATGAAGAAATTAGAAGTAAAAGACCTGAAAGAAAACTTTTTCGAAGCGATCGGAAAAGAGTGGATGCTGGTTACGGCCGGAACAAAAGAGAAGTTTAACACGATGACAGCAAGTTGGGGTGGCATCGGTTGGCTGTGGAATAAGCCTGTTGCTTTCGTTTTTATCCGTCCCGAACGGTATACGTATGAATTTGTAGAGAAGAACGATCACCTGACTCTTTCTTTCTTAGGGGAAGAAAATAAGAAGATTCACGCTGTTTGTGGCTCCAAGTCGGGACGTAATATAGATAAAGTAAAAGAGACCGGATTGAAACCAGTGTTTACAGAAAATGGCAATGTGTTGTTTGAGCAGGCACGATTGAGCCTGGAGTGTAAGAAGCTTTATGCTGACGGTATCAAACCGGAATGTTTTCTGGATAAGGAATCATTGGAAAAGTGGTACGGTGGTGCTCATGGTGGTTTCCACAAGATGTATATTGTAGAAATTGAAAATATTTATTCGGAGTAAGATTTAGCCGATTTATGATGGATGCAATGGAGAAGGCTCTGAACTCAAGTAGATTGAGAACAGAGCCTTCTTTTATTTTACTTTATTGGAAAGTCGTTAAGCACAGATTATATGAAATATGCAGTTTTAGTGAATCAAATGACTGTGAGATTCGTATAATCCGTGCTTTAAAATTTTACTTAGATGGAGCTTTCTTCACCCATTTGTCCAGCCATTCGAAGAATGTGCGTTGCCATAGAACCCCATTCTGCGGTTTCAATACCCAGTGGTTTTCATCCGGATAAATCAGCAACTCTGCAGGAACACCACGCATCACGGCAGCATCGAAAGCAGCCATTGCCTGATTAGCCAGAATACGGTAGTCTTTTTCTCCATGAATACAGAGGATAGGCGTATCCCATTTCTCCACGAATAGGTGAGGAGAGTTGGCAAACGTACGTTGTGCCACCGGGTTTTGTTTTTCCCAGTATGCGCCTCCCATATCCCAGTTGGCAAACCATTTCTCTTCAGTTTCCAGATATTGCATTTCCATATTGAAGATACCATCGTGGGCAATGAATGCTTTGAATCGTTTGTCATGATGTCCTGCCAACCAGTATACGGAGAATCCTCCGAAGCTGGCACCTACACATCCCAAGCGATCCTTGTCTACATACGGCTCTTTTGCCATTTCATCGATAGCAGTGAAATAATCTTTCATACACTGGCCACCGTAGTCACCACTGATCTGTTCGTTCCATTCCACGCCAAATCCCGGCAAGCCGCGACGATTCGGAGCAACAATGATATAATCATTGGCTGCCATAATCTGGAAATTCCAGCGATAAGACCAGAACTGGCTTACCGGACTTTGCGGACCTCCTTCACAGAACAGCAAAGTCGGATATTTCTTGTTCGGATCAAACTGCGGGGGATAGATTACCCATGTCAACATCTGTTTGCCATCTGTTGTTTTCATCCAGCGACCTTCCACTTTACCCATTTCCAACTGGTCGTAGATCTGCTTGTTTTCCTGCGTCAGTTGAGTAGTAGAGCCATCCAGTGCCACAGTATAAATTTCATCACCCATGCTCATTGAATGACGTTTGGCGATCAGTTTATCCCCGAAAAGAGCTACACTTTCATAATCGTACATTCCTGAAGTAATGGCCTTTACCGAATCATTTGCCAGGTCAAGCGCATAAATCTGTGACTCTCCATGCCATACACCTGTGAAATAGATCACTTTTGCATCTGCTCCCCAAACAAAGGCATCTACATTCGATTCGAACGCCTTGCTGACAAACCGTTTCTCTCCGGTTTCCAAATTCATGATGAACAGACGGTTTAAGTCGGCTTCGTAACCGTCACGTTCCATACTCTGCCAGGCGATATATTTGCCGTCCGGAGAGTATTGCGGATTGGTATCGTACCCTTTGTTTTCTTCCGTGATATTTTCCGTTTTTTGGGTGTTCAGGTCATAAACGTAAATATCGGAGTTGGTGGAAATCGCATATTCCAATCCTGTCTTTTTACGGCAAGTGTAAGCCACTTTGTCCGAAGTCGTATTCCAGGCAAGTTGCTCAATGCCACCCCAGGGTTTCATTGGACTTTCATACGGTTCTCCGTTCAGGATATCCACAATATTGGAAATACCGTTACCGTCGAAGTCGGCAACAAAAGGATGTGGAGCTGTCGTCACCCATTCATCCCAATGTTTGTACATTAGGTCGGTCACGATGATACCTGTGGCTTTCGGCAGGTCCGGATATTTATCAGCAGTGCTTTCTTTCGTCTTTACTTGTGAAATAAACAGCAGCTTTTTGCCATCCGGTGAAATGGAATAACCTTCGATGTCTCCGTCGTAGTTGGTCAATTGCTTGCGTCCGCTACCGTCCGGATTCATTTCATAGAGCTGGCTGCTTCCATTGTCATTACTTAAGAATGCAAGTTTGGTGCCTCCTTTAATCCATGTCACTTCATTTTCCTGATACGGGGTATGAGTGATTTGCTGGTTTTCGCTTCCGTCTGCGTTCATCACGAAAACTTCGCGGTTACTCTTGTTTTCCGGTACACTGTAATACGCTACCGTATACGCAATTTTCTTTCCGTCGGGCGATACGGCGAATCCGCCGATACGTCCCATAGCCCAAAGTGCTTCGGGAGTCATGCGCTTCCCTTCGATCTTAATATCCGATTTCTCGATAAGCACCTGATCTGTTTTGCCTGCGTCTTTGGTTCCTCCGCAGGCAGCTAACAACATTGCTGCCGACATCATAAATAAATTAGCTTGTCTCATATATTTTATAAAATGTTTATTTTCTTGCGAAGATAGTGAAAAAAGGATTTAAATCTTCTTTTTCTGCCAGTTTCCTTTCTTCATATACCAGTAGCAGAACAACAGTATAAAAGTACCGTACACACATTCTGTCGTCCAGGCAAATGCGACATCCATTCGCAGATACATGATGAAATATGCAGAGTATGTGACATAGATAGCCAGTACACAAAGTTCCATAGCCAATGCAGTCCGCGTATTTCCTGTTCCTGATACCGATTGGAAATACACATTGGCAGGCACCAGTACCAGATAGGCAGAGCATAGTACCCACAGTGAAGGTACGGATGCCGCTCTCAAATCCGGCATATCTGTATAAATACGTAGGATCAGATCCGGAAATAGACAGAAGAATATCAGAATTGGCAATACAAATATATATCCAATGCGAATGTGCTGCCTGATAGTACCCCGTACACAATCCTGTTCACCTGCACCGATCAGATTGCTGACCAATGAACCACAGGTGGATGCAAATGCCATTGCAATCATAAACGGGATTCCCGACACGTTTCGGATAATGTTCGCGATTGCCAAAGAGCGCTCTCCCAAATGTTCCACAAATAGAAAGAACATAAACCAGGTAGACAAAGAAACAAAGTTCTGGATCATTGTCCACACAGAAACATTCAGTATTCGTTTCAGTGTTTTCCCTTGGAACTTAGGCAGTATATTCAATGCATACTTCCTGCAGTCAATCCGTTTCCAGGTATAGATGATAAAGAAAATCACCGATACCATTTCAGCCAGCGAAGAGCCGATAGCAGCACCGGCAATTCCCAATTGCGGGAAACCGAATTTTCCGAAAATCAGGATATAATTGAATACCACATTCGAAAGTACCATCACAATAGAGTTCAAAGTCAGCGTCTTGGTCTGCGTCGTACCTACAAAGAAGGCGCGGAACATCACCATGATAAAAGAGAAGAAGAACCCGTACACACGCCAATGAATATAACTCTCGGCTGCATCGTAAATGTGAGGAGACGAAATGATATTCTTGAGGATATATGGTGAGAATACGATGGAGAACGTGAATAAAATCACTGCCATGGCAAGCAGGAAATATATGCCCTGATAAAAAATGGGTCCGATTTCCTTGTAGTTTCCTTCTCCATTGCGACGTGCAATTAATATCTGGGCACCGATGCTGAAACCGAATGCCATCATGAAAATGGCAAGGTAATATACACCTGCAATGGCGGAAGCACCTAATTCGATTTCTCCGACACGTCCCAGAAAAGCAGTGTCCGTCATACCAATCATCTGTTCCATAATCAGACTGATTAGGATAGGGTAGGAGATTGTCCAGATTTGTTTATAAGAATATTTAGTTTTCATCCTATTTTATTTTTTAGAGAAAGAAAGCCGGGCAACCAAAATAGGATGTCCGGCTTTCTTAGAATATGATTCAGGAATAATTCCTTATTTTTTATTCTGTCTTTGCTGCTGCAGTAGCTCTTGTTGCTTTTGCATCGCTTCCAGGCGGGCAGCAAATCCGGTCTTTTTCATTTGTTTCGGGTCCTTCTTTTTCGCTTCAAGAATAGCCAACAATTTAGTTTCGTCGGTCGTTTTACGAAGCAGAATCATAGTACCCACGCTAATCAGCGTTGACACGAAGTAGTAATAGTTCAAACCTGACGGATAGTCGTTCAAGACAAACAAGAACATAATCGGCATCAGGTACATCATCCATTTCATAGCCGCCATTTGTGGCTGCGCTCCGGTATCCTGCATAGACATCGTATACTTCGTGTTCAAGATGTTGGTCACCGTCATCAGCAAGCAGAACAAGCTAAGGTGGTTACCCAGGAACGGAATATGGAATGGGAATGTGATGAACGCATCATAAGTAGAAAGGTCGTCCGCCCACAAGAAACTCTGTTGACGCAGCTCGATAGCACTCGGCACGAACATAAACAAAGCCATCAGGATAGGGAACTGCAATAACATCGGCAGACAGCCGCCCATCGGGCTTACCCCGTACTGGCTGTAAAGACCCATCACCTCCTGCTGTTTCTTCATTGCATCTTCCTGCTTCGGATATTTCTTGCTGATTTCGTCAATTTTCGGTTTCAATACACGCATCTTGGCAGAAGACATATATGTTTTCCAGGTAGCCGGATAAACCACGACTTTTACCATGATAGTCAGAATCAACAGTACGATACCCATGCTCAATCCCCAACCGGATAACCAGTCGAATACGTTGATTGTGATAAACTGGTTAATCCAGCGAATCAACGGCCAGCCCAGATAAACCAGTCTGTGAAGTTCCCATTTCTCGTCGCGGCCTTTATCCAACGCTTTCAGCGTCTTAAAGTGGTTCGGGCCGAAATAGAAATACATCTCTGTCGGTTCTTTGCCTGTCGGATCAAAGAAAGTATTCATTTCAGCAGAATAATCTTTGATATATCCGCTTCCTTGCTGCTCCATTTTTGACTTTACGGAAACCTTGTCGAAATCCTGTTCAGCAATAAATACAGAAGAGAAGAACTGATTCTTGAAAGCTACCCAGTCGATACGTCCCGGCAAATTCTGACTGTCATCTTTGGCAGCAGATAAGTTGTCCACATTGTCGCCTGTTACTTTATAAGTCAGTTCCGACAGACGATTCTCATAGGTGAATCCTTTTTCCAGTTGGCGGGCGCGTTGTGACCAGTCGATGTCCACATACTTGGTGCTTGCCAACTTGTTTTCCATGCCTGTCGCTTTGATTTCAAAGTTCATCAGGTAGCTATCCGGTTTCAGCGTATAGATGAAATCGATATAGCTTGCGCTATCCGCAGCCAGACGCATTGTAACACTACTGTCCGTCTTGTTCACAGCTTCAAAGAAATAATCTTTGGTCTGGATGGCTCCTGCCTTGTTGTAAAAGTTGAAGTTCATCGAAGCATCGTCACCGTCGAACAGCATAATCGGTGTCTTTTTGTCCTGTGCCATATAATCCTTCAGCATGGCTGAATAGACACGTCCGCCTTTTGTTGCGAAAGTAATTTCCGCTACATTATTCTGGATGCTGATTTTAGAATCGGTCCCATGCAAGGCATTGAAAAACAAAGTAGAAGAATCGGCAGCCGATGCAACCTCTTTTTGGCTGTTAGCCAGCGCAGCTTCTGTTTTCGCCTTCAGCGCTTCCTCCTGCTGCTGTACTACGGCAATAGAGTCATAGTATCTTTTTTGTGCAGCTATCTGTTCCTCGCTTGGACGACTCAAAAAGCTGAATCCTACCAATAATATGCCTATTAGAACGAGACCTGTGATGGTGTTTTTATCCATTCTTATTTTAATTACAAATTATAAAATTACAAACTACCGGTCGTTTACCGCGTATCGTTAGCCTTTTGCCGTTGTTTTTTCGTTTTCGATGGCAGCTTTCACAAATGCCACGAACAACGGATGAGGATTCAGTACCGTACTGCCATATTCCGGATGGAACTGTGTACCGACAAACCATTTCAAAGCCGGGATTTCAACGATTTCTACCAAATCCGATTCCGGGTTGATACCTACACATTTCATGCCGGCAGCTTCATATCGGTCTTTATAGTCATTGTTGAACTCATAGCGATGACGGTGACGTTCCTGAATATGTTCTTGTCCGTAAGCCTGATATGCTTTCGAACCTTTCTGCAATACACATTCGTAAGCACCCAGACGCATCGTACCACCCATATTGGTGATTGCTTTCTGCTCTTCCATGATATCAATCACGTTGTGCGGAGTCTTTTCATCCATTTCACGTGAGTTGGCATCTGCGTATCCTAGTACGTTGCGTGCAAACTCAATAGCAATACATTGCATACCCAGACAAATACCGAAAGTCGGAATGTCATGTGTACGTGTATATTTGATAGCGACAAACTTGCCGTCGATACCCCGTTGACCGAATCCCGGACCAATCATTACGCCCGCCATACCTTTCAAAGCTTCAGCTACATTCTCATCTGTCAGTTTCTCGCTGTTTACGAAATGAACTTCCACTTTGCGGTCATTGTAAGTACCCGCTTGCGATAAAGCTTCACGGATAGACTTGTAAGCGTCCTGCAAATCGTATTTTCCAACCAGTGCAATATTGATCGGTTCTTTAGTCTCTGCAGCGTGACGACGTTCCAGGAATTTACGCCATGGGCCGAGTCCCGGAGTTTCTCCTACCGGCAGTCCCATCTTTTCGAGGATAGTGCTGTCCAGACCTTGCGCCTGCATCAGGATAGGTACTTCGTAGATTGTTTCCGCGTCGATAGACTGCACAACGGCTTTATCGTCTACATTACAGAATTGTGCCACTTTCTTACGCAGTCCGTCACTTAGCGGATGCTCGGCACGCAGTACCAGTACATCCGGCTGAATACCCACACTTTGGAGTTCCTTTACAGAATGTTGCGTCGGTTTTGTTTTCAATTCTCCGGCAGCAGCAAGATAAGGCACATAGGTCAAGTGTACGCAAAGAGCGTTCTTACCGAGTTCCCATTTCAACTGACGGATACTTTCGAGGTAGGGGAGTGATTCGATGTCACCTACCGTACCACCGATTTCAGTAATCACAAAATCAAACTTGTATTTATTACCAAGCAGTTTTACATTCCGTTTGATCTCGTCTGTGATGTGAGGAATCACCTGGATCGTTTTACCCAGATAATCTCCACGACGTTCCTTGTCAATGACGCTCTTGTAGATACGTCCCGTAGTAATGTTGTTCGCCTTTGTCGTTTGTATACCCAGGAATCGCTCATAGTGTCCCAAGTCGAGGTCGGCTTCGTGTCCGTCTACGGTTACATAGCACTCTCCGTGCTCATAAGGATTCAATGTTCCCGGGTCGATGTTGATATACGGGTCAAACTTCTGGATGGTTACATTATAACCTCTTGCTTGCAGCAACTTACCGATGGATGATGAGATGATCCCTTTTCCTAAAGAAGAGGCAACACCACCGGTGACGAAAATATACTTTGTTTCTCCCACAGCTATAACTGTTTTAATAATTGTTTACTTAGTAGTATTCTTACGAACTTAAAAACCGCAAAATTATAAAAAAAAGAGGAAGATTACAGTCTTTCGTCTCCACAATTTTATTAAAAAATGCAATTTTAAAAGAATCCTATGATTTCTGAACAAAATAATGTAGCTTTGCACCCTAAACCATAGACAAATATGATGAGAATTACTACTTTATGTTCAGCGTTTATTCTGTCAATCTTATCGTTATCGCTTTTTGCACAGGAATCTGTCGATCCCTCTCCACTTCCGACTGACTCTCTGCAGCCTGCTCCTGAAGCGATTAAACCTGCCAAAACGGTTAAATCTTCAACAGTTGTGGCAAAAGCCAGAGTCGTGAAAACAGATACGCTTTCGGCGGAGCTTCAGAAATATTTGATGCTCAAACTGAATATGTCGGGGCCGACTCCGAAACTGGATACCGTTTCTTATTTATATAATAAGTATGTCGCGCAATTAGATTATTTGAACGATCTGGCTGTGCCGCCACGTTATATTCCGTCTGATCCCGATTATTTTCGTCTGTTCACACCATTGGCATATTATTATGCTCCGATGGCACAATATTCGAAATTGGAATGGAAGCCTATGCAATGGGACACCACTCCTCAACTGACAGCGGAACTTCTGCCTTATGATACCCTGGCATTTACCAAAACCCAGCGTGCCGAGAAAATAGTGAACAGTGCATTGATGGATCTTTATTTGGAACGTCCGAACTTGGTTGTCACTACAGAAGACCGCATCATGAGTCGTGATGTATTCCGTCACGATGTGAAGCCGAAAATATCTCCCAAAGCAAACGTTATTCATCTGTTTCAACCGGAAAATATGGATGATAATGTAGGGAAAGCCAATATGAAGATTAGTCGGCCGAACTGGTGGGTGACCGGAGGTAACGGATCGTTGCAGATTAGCCAGAACCACCTTTCGGATAACTGGTATAAGGGAGGTGAAAGTAACTTCTCCGGATTAGCCACTTTTCAGATTTTTGCCAACTATAATGACAATGAAAAGGTGCTGTTTGAGAACCAGCTGGAAGCTAAAGTAGGTATGACTTCCACTCCGTCAGATGAATACCATAAATATCTGTTCAATACAGACCAATTTCGTTTGTATAATAAATTAGGTTTGAGAGCTTTCAAGAATTGGTATTATACCATTTCGTCCGAGTTTAAGACACAGTTTTTCAATGGATATAAAGCTAACAGCGAAGAATTGGTTTCATCTTTCATGTCTCCGGCAGATTTGGCGGTCAGTGTCGGTATGGATTATAAATTGAGTAAGAAGAAATTTAATCTTTCTGTGTTTATGGCGCCGTTGACTTATAACTTGCGTTATATCGGTAATTCTGAAGTAGACGAAACTAAGTTTGGCTTAGACAAAGGAAAATGCTCTAAAAATGACTTTGGTTCCCAGTTACAATCTACATTGAACTGGACCATCATCTCTGCAGTAACTTTAGAGTCTCGTCTCAATTATCTGACCAACTATCATTGGGCACGTGTAGAATGGGAAAATACATTCAACTTCGTTTTGAACCGTTATCTTTCTACTAAGCTCTATATACATACCCGTTTTGACGACAGCTCGAAACCGACTGAAGGAGACAGCTTCTTCCAGTTGAAAGAATTGCTTAGCTTCGGTATCAATTATAAGTGGTAAGTAAGAAATAGAGATCAGGCGCGGAAATTCTGCGCCTGATTTGTTTAGGGATGTTGTATAAAATATGGGTGGTAAAATAGAACCAATGTGATAGCGGATTTTTCACGTCCAAGATAGTCTTAACTGTATATTTCTATTTGTGTGTAAAAAAAGAAAGCGTTTTTTCTTGTTTACTATTTATAATTTTATCTATCTTTGTCACCGAATTCAATCCATTGCCTAAGGGGTAATGGAAAAATGAGGGGTAAAAATACATGATCATTAAGAAAAATGACGATCGAAATCTTCTGCCAACAGATGTGATTGGCAGCAGCGTAGCGCGCTCAAAACGTTGGTTGGTGGCAATCGTACGTATTTGTCACGAGAAAAAAACGGGTGAGCGGCTTACGAAAATGGGGATCGAAAATTTCCTTCCAATTCAACAAGAAGTCCATCAATGGAGCGACCGCCGTAAAATTGTCGACCGGGTACTGCTTCCGATGATGATTTTCGTTCACGTTGATCTGCAAGAACAAAAAGAAGTCCTGACTTTATCTTCTATCAGCCGTTACATGGTATTACGTGGGGAGAGTACTCCGGCTGTTATTCCTGATCAACAAATGTTGCGATTTAAGTTTATGCTCGATTACTCGGATGAGACGATTAGCATGAGTACATCGCCATTGGCTCCGGGAGAGAAAATACGGGTAATCAAGGGACCATTGGCAGGATTGGAAGGGGAATTAGTACATGTGAATGGGAAATCGAAAGTTGCTGTTCGATTGACAATGTTAGGGTGTGCATGTGTAGATATACCGGCTGGGTGTGTAGAGCCGGTATCTGAAAATGGGGATTTACGTGATTGAGTAATCAATCTATTTTATAGGGGTATGGGGATTTTACTGCAAAAATGTAATGAAAGTCTGTAAAATAGCAGGCAGTCTATCTGACATCGGTAACCAAACAGTGGATATATTTATCGATGACCTCTCTTAAAAATAAAAATCCATAAAGTATTATGAATTATATCTTTACAAAAGATATAGTGTAGAAATGTATGTACGTATCGAAAGATGAAGGGATTCTTTGTTGGGCTACACCAACATGGAAATCGTAGTCATAGTCCTTGTACTGATCATAATCAATCAGATAAATCAAATTTCGAAATATTATTTTATTCATTTATACTATAATGGAAAAAACATTGAAGGACATAGTGCAATATGTCCGCAAAAATTATTTCAGTTATTGGGTTATTTTAGGTATTGACACGGCAATTTCTGTATTATGTTCGTTGGTCGCCTATGTGGTAATTCATTATATGGCGCGTGTTCCACTGACCGACTGGATGCTCTGTAAATTTGCTTGCGTTTCTTTGGTGGCAAGTGTTGCGGGCTCTTTATTATTCCATACTTATCGTAATACAATTCGTTTCTCACAGGCACGTGAACTTTGGCGTATCATGTGTGCCGTTTTATTTAAAATAGCCTGTTTGGTCATTATTTCTTTTGGAGTTATATATGAGACCCAATTGCCATATAATTATAAAATATCCTATCTTCTATTTGATGGTTTATTGACTTTAGTGATCTTGACGACCTTTCGTGTATCATTGATAATCGTCTATGATTTTTTATTGGATTGGGTGAATAAAAAGAACACACGTATTCTTATTTATGGTACTAATGAAGAGAGTGTAGCCTTGAAGTTACGTCTTAGGGATAGTGCACATTATAAAGTAGCCGGTTTTTATGTATATGGTAAAAATAACAGCCGACGCCGATTGGCAGATCTTCCCGTTTATTACTTTGAAAATGAATCGGATGTTGATTATATCATGCGGAAGCGCGGAATTAAGGGGATTCTGTTTGCCCGTTATGAAGATACCCGTCTGGAAGAAAAACGCCTTCTGGAATATTGTAAAAACAATGAACTTAAAACATTGATAGCTCCTACTATCAGTGAAGCGGATTCTGATGGAAACTTTCATCAGTGGGTACGTCCTATTAAGATTGAGGATTTGTTGGGTCGTGCCGAAATTAATATCAACCTTCGTCAGGTTGCAGAAGAATTCAGGGGAAAAGTGGTGTTGGTGACTGGTGCGGCAGGCAGTATTGGTAGTGAACTTTGCCGTCAATTAGTGCAGATGGGAATTCAGAAACTTATCATGTTCGACTCTGCAGAAACACCTTTGCATAATGTCCGTCTTGAGTTTGAGAAAAAATATCCAAATATAGATTTTGTTCCGGTGATTGGTGATGTGCGTGTGAAGGAACGCGTTCGTATGGTATTCGAATTGTATCATCCTCAAATCGTCTTTCATGCCGCCGCTTATAAACATGTACCATTGATGGAAGAAAATCCTTGTGAGGCTGTACTTGTCAATGTGACCGGTTCTCGTCAGGTGGCTGATATGGCTGTGGAATATGGTGCTGAAAAGATGATTATGGTGTCTACGGATAAAGCTGTAAATCCTACTAATGTAATGGGCTGTTCCAAGCGTTTAGCTGAAATCTATGTTCAAAGTCTGGGATGTGCTATCCGTGAAGGAAAAGTGAAAGGTAATACCAAATTTATCACCACCCGCTTTGGTAATGTATTGGGTAGTAACGGTTCTGTCATTCCTCGTTTTAAAGAACAGATAGAGAATGGTGGGCCGGTGACTGTTACTCACCCCGATATTATTCGTTTCTTCATGACCATTCCCGAAGCTTGCCGTTTGGTAATGGAGGCCGCCACAATGGGTGAGGGCAATGAGATCTTTGTTTTTGAGATGGGAAAAGCAGTCAAGATCGTTGATCTAGCGACTCGTATGATCGAATTGGCTGGCTATCGTCCGGGTGAAGACATCAAAATAGAATTCACGGGATTACGTCCGGGTGAGAAGCTTTATGAAGAGGTCTTGAGCGATAAAGAAAATACGATCCCAACAGAGAATAAGAAAATCATGATCGCCAAAGTTCGTCGGTATGAATATACTGATATTCTTGATACTTATGCAGAGTTTGAAAGGTTGTCGCGTGCGGTAAAGATCATGGATACCGTGCGGTTGATGAAGAAAATAGTTCCGGAGTTCAAATCAAAAAATTCTCCGCGATTTGAAGTACTGGATAAAGAATAAATAGGAAATAATCAACAAAAGATTCTATAAATAAATTATCATTTAATATGAATAAATCATTGCGCACGCATTTGAATGTACGAAGCTTGTATGAAAGTCTGTTTTCTTGCCTGATAGCGGCATTTCTGCTTGCTTCCTGTCAGTCTTATAAGAAAGTACCTTATTTGCAGGATGCGGGAGTTGTAAAGGACACCAATCAACAGGAAAATTTATATGATGCCAAGATAATGCCTAAAGATTTACTTACTATCATAGTGTCATGTACTAGTCCGGAACTTGCAGTTCCGTTTAACTTGACGGTGGCAACTCCTGCCAATGTGGCTACTGCCAGCACCCAATTGACTACCCAGCCTGTTTTACAACCTTATCTGGTAGATAATGAAGGCAAGATCAATTTTCCTGTTCTGGGTGAATTAAAAATAGGTGGACTGACGAAAAGAGAAGCTGAACAACTGATAATAGACAAACTGAAACCTTACATAAAGGAGACTCCGATAGTTACTGTCCGTATGGTAAACTATAAAATTTCTGTATTAGGTGAGGTTGCCCGTCCAGGTACATTTACTATCAACAATGAGAAAGTCAACTTGTTGGAAGCTCTTGCCATGGCCGGTGACATGACGGTCTGGGGAGTTCGTGACAATGTAAAACTGATTCGTGAAGGTGCTGATGGCAAACAGGAAATTGTGACATTGGATTTAAACAAGGCGGAGACAATTCTTTCTCCTTATTATTGGTTACAGCAGAATGATATAGTCTATGTGACTCCTAATAAAGCAAAAGCTCGTAACTCCGATATAGGTAACAGTACCAGCTTGTGGTTCTCCGCTACTTCTATTCTGGTATCATTGGCAAGTTTATTAGTAACAATTTTCAAATAGTAATATAGATATGATTGGGGAAAAAAGAGAGAACCGGGGTGAGCAACCGGAAGAGCAGGTGGATATTCAGGAAATCCTTTTCCGTTACCTGATCCATTGGCCTTGGTTTGTGGTTTCTGTAATAATCTGTATCGCCTGCGCATGGGGCTACCTGCGTTTGGCCACTCCTGTCTATGATATAACTGCCACAGTCTTAATCAAGGATGATAAGAAGGGCGGTGGTGCGAGCATGTCCTCCGAACTGGAAAAGATGGGACTGGACGGCTTCGTTTCCTCGTCGAACAATGTAGACAATGAAATCGAGGTGCTGAAATCAAAGTCTCTTGCCCGTGAAGTGGTCAATAATCTGGGACTGTTTGTGACTTATAAGGATGAAGATGAGTTTCCTAATAGGGAACTTTACCGTACCTCGCCCGTAGTGGTGAGCTTGACTCCACAGGAGGCGGAAAAACTGTCTGCACCAATGGAAGTGGAGATGACTTTATTTCCTAATGGTGGGATGGATGCGTTGATAACAGTGAAAGACAAAGAGTACCGGAAACAATTCGATAAATTACCTGCTGTTTTTCCGACCGATGAGGGGACGATCGCCTTTTTTGAAAGCAAGGATACATTGACGACCAATCAGGCTAAGGAGGAAAGTAAAGAGCGTCATATAAAAGCTTTTATAAACCGGCCGATGTCTGTGGCCAAAGGATATATCAAATCTTTGTCGATAGCCCCTACATCAAAAACTACTTCTGTAGCTGTTCTTTCGTTAAAGAACTCAAATACCCGGCGTGGCAAGGACTTCATCAACAAACTCCTTGAGATGTACAATATCAATGCCAATAATGACAAGAATGAGGTAGCCCAAAAAACCGCAGAATTCATCGACGAACGTATCGGCATTATTTCCAAGGAACTTGGAAGTACAGAACAAGACTTGGAGAACTTCAAGCGTAGCGCCGGAATTACAGATTTGAGCAGTGAGGCGCAAATAGCCTTAACCGGTAATGCTGAATATGAAAAGAAACGTGTGGAAAACCAGACTCAAATCAATTTGGTGATGGATTTGCAACGCTATATGCAAGGTAATGAATATGAGGTCTTGCCAAGTAATATTGGATTACAGGATGCAGCATCAGCTGGTGCAATAGACAGATATAATGAAATGTTGGTTGAAAGAAAGCGCTTGCTCCGTACATCAACCGAGAATAATCCGACGATCATAAATTTGGATACTAGTATCCGTGCGATGCGGAGCAATGTACAGGCTACGCTGGATGCTACATTGAAAGGATTGCAGATAACCAAAGAAGACCTTGCCCGTGAGGCGAACCGCTATTCTCGTCGTATTAATGACGCTCCGACCCAGGAACGCCAGTTCGTAAGTATCGCCCGGCAGCAGGAAATTAAGGCCGGTCTTTATTTGATGTTACTTCAAAAACGTGAAGAGAATGCCATCACTTTGGCAGCTACAGCAAATAATGCCAAGATTATTGATGAAGCGTTAGCGGACGACAATCCGGTTTCTCCTAAGAGGATGATGGTCTATCTTGCCGCCTTGGTATTAGGAGTAGGATTTCCGGTAGGTATTATTTATCTGATTGGCTTGACCAAATTCAAGATTGAGGGCCGTGCTGATGTTGAAAAACTAACTTCTCTTCCTGTTATTGGCGATATCCCGTTGGCGGATGAAAAGTCCGGTTCTATAGCTGTATTTGAGAATCATAATAATTTGATGAGCGAGACATTCCGTAATGTACGTACCAATCTTCAGTTTATGCTTGAAAATGGCAAGAATGTGATTCTGGTGACTTCTACCATCAGTGGTGAAGGTAAGTCTTTTGTATCATCTAATTTGGCTATTAGTCTTTCTTTGTTAGGGAAAAAGGTTGTGATAGTAGGTCTTGACATTCGTAAACCGGGATTGAATAAGGTTTTTAATATTTCCCAAAAGGAACATGGTATTACCCAGTTTCTGACCAATCCGACAAAGAATCTGATGGATTTAGTACAGCCTTCCGATATAAACAAGAATCTGTTTATTCTTCCGGGCGGATCAGTTCCTCCCAATCCAACGGAATTATTGGCTCGTGACGGCTTGGAAAAAGCCATCGAAACGTTGAAGGCTAATTTTGACTATGTGATTCTGGATACGGCCCCCGTGGGTATGGTAACTGATACCTTGCTGATAGGTCGCACAGCTGATTTGTCGGTATACGTATGCCGTGCTGATTATACCCGTAAGGCAGAGTTTACTTTGATCAATGAGCTTATGGAAAACAACAAACTGCCTAACCTCTGTATCGCCATTAACGGCTTGGATCTTCAGAAAAAGAAGTACGGCTATTATTATGGTTATGGTAAATACGGCAAGTATTATGGCTATGGCAAGCGTTATGGTTATGGCTATGGTTATGGAGAGAAGCATACAAGTCGGGAGGGTAAATAAACTGCTATTGATAAAACCAAATCAAACATAATATGCGTGATTTCAAAGAGATTCGGGTCGCAGTAGCCGGAACTGGCTATGTGGGACTGAGCATAGCGACACTGCTATCACAACATCATCATGTAACTGCCGTGGATGTAATCCCGGAAAAGGTGGAGAAACTGAACAACAAGGTTTCCCCTATCCAGGATGATTATATCGAGAAGTATCTGGCTGAAAAGCCGCTTGATCTTGTTGCCACTTTGGACGGGAGGTTAGCCTATGCTGATGCCGACTTTGTGGTAATAGCCGCTCCTACAAACTACGATCCTGTGAAGAATTATTTCGATACGAGTCGTGTGGAGGAAGTTATCGATCTTGTGCTTGAAGTGAATCCCGATGCCGTAATGGTCATCAAATCGACAATTCCGGTGGGATATACCCGTAACCTTTATGTAAAATATGCCCAGAAAGGAGTCAAGAAGTTCAACCTGCTGTTTTCACCGGAGTTCCTTCGTGAAAGCAAGGCCCTTTATGACAATCTCTACCCGAGCCGTATCATCGTAGGTTATCCGAAGATCATTGACGGTCCGGAGTTTGCTGAAGAAAACAAGGCGATCTGGTCTGTCACGGATGTCACTATGTTACAGGAAGCAGCTAGGACATTTGCTGCCCTTTTGCAGGAAGGGGCTGTCAAAGAAAACATCGACACGCTCTTTATGGGCATAAAAGAAGCGGAAGCAGTCAAGCTCTTCGCCAACACCTATCTGGCTCTCCGTGTCAGCTACTTTAATGAGCTTGACACATACGCTGAAATAAAGGGATTGGATAGCAAAGCGATCATTGAGGGCGTAGGCCTTGATCCCCGTATTGGGACACATTATAATAATCCTTCATTCGGTTATGGCGGTTACTGCCTGCCGAAAGATACCAAACAACTCCTTGCCAACTATCAGGATGTTCCTCAGAACATGATGTCCGCAATCGTGGAATCAAACAAAACCCGTAAGGATTATATAGCTGATGCAGTACTCCGCAAGGCAGGTTATTATACGGGAAATGGACAATGGGACGCATCCAAGGAACATACTTGCGTCATCGGTGTATACCGCCTGACCATGAAATCGAACTCTGACAATTTCCGCCAGTCCGCCATTCAAGGTATAATGAAACGTATCAAGGCGAAGGGTGCGGAAGTGATCATCTATGAACCCACGCTTGAGGACGGGACTACATTTTTCGGCAGCAGGGTTGTTAACGATCTTGCTGGATTCAAGGTGCAGAGCAAGGCTATCATAGCCAACCGTTTTGACAACAGTCTGGAAGATGTGGAAGCTAAGGTTTATACACGTGACATTTTTAGAAGGGACTGACCATGTTGTCATATAATGTAGAGCTGGACGGAAAGACTGTGCTTGTAACGGGTGCTGCCGGTTTTATTGGTAGCAACCTTGTCATGCGCCTTTTCCATGATTTCCGAAATATCAGGGTAATCGGTGTTGATTCCATCACCGATTATTACGATGTCAATATCAAGTATGAGCGTCTCAAGGAAATAGAGTTGTTAAACCGTGACTGGACTTTTGTCCATGCCTCGATTGCCGATAAGGATGCGGTAGAAAGAATTTTCTCTGAAGACAGAATTTCCGTTGTCGTAAATCTTGCGGCCCAGGCGGGCGTCCGTTACAGTATCACCAATCCTGATGCCTATGTCCAAAGTAATCTTATCGGTTTCTATAATATCCTTGAAGCCTGCCGTCATTATGAGGTGGAGCACTTGGTTTATGCTTCTTCATCATCCGTATACGGCAGTAACAAGACAGTTCCGTATTCAACTGATGACAAGGTTGACAACCCGGTCAGCCTTTATGCAGCAACAAAAAAGAGTAACGAGTTGATGGCTCACGCATACTCAAAACTCTATAATATTCCATCAACAGGCTTACGTTTCTTTACGGTTTATGGTCCTGCAGGTCGTCCGGATATGGCGTATTTTGGGTTTACCGACAAGCTTGTAAAAGGCGAAACTATCAAGATTTTCAATTATGGTAATTGTAAGCGTGATTTTACCTATGTGGATGATATTGTGGAGGGAGTAGTACGTGTTATGCAACACGCTCCAGAAAAAGATAATGGGGAAGACGGACTTCCGATTCCACCATACAAAGTATATAATATCGGTAACAGTCATCCAGAGAACCTGCTTGAATTTGTAACTATTCTTCAGGAAGAATTAGTCCGTGCCGGTGTGCTTCCGAAAGACTATGATTTTGATTCCCATAAAGAACTTGTGCCTATGCAACCGGGTGATGTGCCTGTAACTTATGCTGATACTACTTCATTGGAACAGGATTTTGCTTTTAAACCGGGTACAAGTTTGAGAGATGGTCTAAGAAACTTTGCAGAGTGGTATGTAAAGTTTTATAATACGGAGAAATAAAACAATAAAACAGTAAAACTATGAGCATTTTTGCGGGTAAAACCCTAATGATTACCGGTGGAACAGGTTCTTTCGGTAATGCAGTCTTGAATCGTTTCCTTCGTACCGATATCGGTGAAATTCGTATATTTTCACGTGACGAGAAGAAACAGGACGATATGCGCCACGAATATCAGATTAAGTATCCTGATGTGGCAAATAAAATAAAATTCTTTATCGGTGATGTACGTAACCTCCAGTCTTGTAGGAACGCTATGCCGGGAGTAGACTATATCTTCCATGCTGCTGCCTTGAAGCAGGTTCCGAGTTGCGAATTTTTCCCAATGGAAGCTGTCAAGACGAATGTAATCGGTACTGACAATGTATTGACGGCTGCTATTGAGGCGGGTGTTGGTGCCGTAATCTGCCTTTCCACGGATAAGGCTGCCTATCCAATCAATGCTATGGGTATCACCAAAGCTGTTGAGGAAAAGATAGCAGTGGCAAAAAGCCGTTATTCCGGCAAGACCAAGATTTGTTGTACACGTTATGGCAACGTGATGTGTTCCCGTGGTTCAGTCATTCCTCTCTGGATAGAGCAAATTCGCAATGGTAATCCTGTAACGTTGACCGAGCCTAAAATGACGCGCTTCATCATGTCATTGGAAGAGGCGGTGGATCTCGTATTGTTTGCTTTCGAACATGGTCAGAATGGTGACATCCTTGTTCAGAAAGCTCCGGCTTGTACCATCCGGACTCAGGCGGAAGCTGTCTGTGAGCTCTTTGGCGGCAAGAAAGAAGATATTAAGGTTATCGGCATCCGTCATGGAGAGAAAATGTATGAAACATTGCTGACCAATGAGGAATGTGCCAAAGCAGAGGATATGGGCAATTTCTATCGTGTACCGGCAGATAACCGCGGATTGAATTACGATAAATATTTCAAAGAGGGTGAGACAGAGCGTAACACGCTTACAGAGTTCAATTCAAACAATACGCGAATCCTTAACGTGGAAGAAACCAAAGCCAAGATTGCAGCTTTGGACTATATAAAGAAGGAGTTGAGTGGTGAGGGCAACTTCGTACAATAATAAAATTATGAAGATATTAGTAACCGGTGCCAAAGGTTTTGTAGGGAAGAATCTTTGTGCCCAACTTAATAACATCAAGGACGGTAAGGCTCGTTGTTATGGTGAACTGAAGATTAGTGACGTATTCGAGTACGATCTTGACTCTACTTCGGAACAACTGGATAATTGGTGCAAAGAGGCCGATTTCGTATTCAATCTTGCCGGGGTGAACCGCCCTAAAGACAATGATGAATTCATGAAAGGTAACTTCGGTTTTGCAAGTACACTACTTGACACCTTGAAGAAATATCATAACACTTGTCCCGTCATGCTTTCCTCCAGTGCGCAAGCCTCGTTGACCGGTCGTTTTGGTAACAGTGAATATGGTCGTAGCAAAAAGGCGGGTGAAGATCTTTTTCTACAATACGGCAAAGAGACAGGAGCCAAGGTTTTGGTCTATCGCTTTCCGAACCTTTACGGTAAGTGGTGCCGTCCAAACTATAACAGTGCCGTAGCCACTTTCTGCAATAATATTGCCAATGACTTGCCTATACAGGTCAACGATCCGAGTGTAGAACTTGAGCTACTTTACATTGATGATCTTGTGGACGAAATGATTCATGCCCTGAAAGGCGAGGAACATCATTGCGAGTTCGAGGGGCTTGATGTACATCCGGAGGCTGACGGCAGATATTGCTATTGCCCTGTCACCCATAAGGTGACGCTTGGTGAAATCGTTGACTTATTACATCAATTCGCGGAAATGCCTAAGACACTGATGATTCCAGAAATCCCGGCTGATTCATTTGCCAAACGTCTGTACAGTACTTTTTTGAGCTACTTACCAAAAGAAAAAGCGATCTTCGACTTGAAAATGAATGTAGATCAACGTGGCAGTTTCACAGAACTTGTACATACCTTGAATTGCGGCCAGGTAAGCATTAATATCTCCAAACCAGGTGTAACCAAGGGTGAACACTGGCACAATACCAAATGGGAACAGTTTATTGTAGTCAGTGGGCATGGTCTTATTCAACTCCGTAAGGAAGGAACAGACGAAGTGCTTAACTATGAGGTGAGCGGAGAGAAAATACAGTCTGTCATCATGCTTCCCGGTTATACTCATAACATCATCAATCTTTCTGATACGGAAGATTTGGTGACAGTGATGTACTGCAATGAGGTATTCAATCCTAATAAGCCGGATACATACTTTGATAAAGTAGAAAAATAATATGGAAAAACAACCTAAATTCGATTATTCAGATATAAAATTCAAGGATAATGGTAAATTAAAGCTGATAATCGTTGTCGGCACCCGTCCCGAGATTATCCGTTTGGCGGCTGTCATCACCAAATGTCGTCAGTATTTCGATGTGATTCTTGCTCATACCGGTCAGAATTATGATTACAACCTCAACGGTATATTCTTTAAAGATTTGAAGTTGGCAGAGCCGGAAGTATATATGGATGCCGTAGGTGATGATTTGGGAGCTACTTGTGGTAATATCATCAATTGTTCATATAAACTCTTTGCTCAGACAAAGCCGGACGGAGTTCTTGTACTTGGTGATACCAACTCATGTTTGAGTGTAATTGGTGCGAAGCGCCTGCATATTCCAATTTTCCATATGGAAGCAGGTAACCGTTGCAAAGACGAGTGCCTTCCGGAAGAGACCAACCGTCGTATTGTTGATATCATCAGTGATGTGAATATGGCATACTCGGAACATGCGCGAAGATATCTTGCCGATTGTGGTCTACCTAAGGAACGTACCTATGTCACGGGATCACCTATGGCGGAAGTACTTCACAATAACCTTGCCGAAATTGAAGCCAGCGATGTACATCGGCGTCTGGGTCTGGAGAAAGGAAAATATATTTTGCTCTCTGCTCATCGTGAGGAAAATATCGACACCGAAAAGAACTTCATGTCGCTCTTCAATGCTATCAACCGTATGGCAGAGAAGTATAACATGCCGATTCTTTATAGTTGTCATCCACGTAGTCGTAACCGTCTTGCAGAGAGTAGTTTCAAACTTGATGAACGGGTTATTCAACATGAGCCTCTTGGCTTCCATGATTACAATTGTCTTCAGATGAGTGCTTTTGCTGTTGTTAGTGATAGTGGTACATTACCTGAAGAATCAAGTTTTTTCACCAGTGTGGGACATCCCTTTCCAGCTATTTGCATTCGAACCTCTACTGAGCGTCCAGAGGCTATTGACAAGGGCGACTTTATCATTGCCGGTATTGACGAGAAATCATTACTTCAAGCCGTAGACACAGCCGTTGAACTTTGTCGTGAAGGTCAGCATGGTATTCCTGTGCCTGACTATGTAGACGAGAATGTCTCAACCAAAGTTGTGAAGATTGTGCAGAGCTATGTCGGTATCGTCGATAAAATGGTGTGGAGAAAGTTCTGAAAAATATCAATCATCTGAACTGAAATAGGCTGAACGGATGTTCCAAATAGATTACAGTTTATTCTAAGTATGTCAAATGAACTTTATTACGATGAATATTAATCTATCCAACTCCTAATGCAGTCAACTCTATAAAACAAGAGATCCCTATGAATAGAATAGCAGCAATCTATGGTCATCATGGCAATGGGAAGACACGTATTCTCAATTTCGTGTGTGAGTTGATTCGTGAGAACGAGGGCGAAAGCCTGTCATATTTCGCACGCTTTAATGAATGATAAATTAGAAAAATGCTGCAAAATACGTATCGCAAGCAAGTGATAAACTTTATGACGCTTATGAAGTAGCAAGATGGAATAAAATTGAAAATCAGTATCAGATTATAGAGGGGCATCTTGTAGGAGTGGAATCAAGAACTATGACAAGGCTTTGGATAGTATTCCAACCGACAAGTCCAGTCAGGGTGTTGGCGCTGTAGGATTAAAAATCTCGATTTCAGTATGTACTGAATTAAATCCTGATTCCTATATAGGAACCATGAAGAAAATGATTTTAACAAATGCAATGACAAGCTATTATGGTTCAACTTATGTTATCAATCATGCCAAAGGATACTATTCAGCAAGGTTTATTCTGAAAGCTTATCTTCGAACCCCTTTATGCGTATATATGGGTGTGAGGGGGGGAGGAATAAAGTAAGGATATAAGCTCATTTTCCGACAAGTTTTTAATGTGTTTGTACATCTCAGTTGCATGTGTCTATTATCTATTCAATAGAAAATAATAAATGTTTAGTATAAAGACTCAAATAAGGAAAAAGTTCATAGGAACTGATAGTCGCAGTAAAAAAATGTATAAAAATACTGTGGCAATGATCGGTATTAGGGGAGTTTCAATGATTCTTACCCTGATATCAGCTCCTATTATGCTTCATCATGTAGATAGGGCAGATTATGGAGTATTACTAACCCTCACCTCAATTGTAGGTTGGGTTGGGTATATGGATGTTGGTTTAGGAAATGGACTCAGAAATAAATTACCAGAATTTTTGGCAAAGGGAGACTTTCATTCTGCTAAGAAGATTGTAAGCAGCTGTTATGTAACTCTTGCTATATATGTAGCATTAATTATAGTAATCTTTTTGATGGTTAGTCCTTTTGTTGATTGGTTAGGGGTTTTGAATTCCCCTACAAGTGATGCTGGTGAAATTCGAGGACTTACAAATGTAGTGTTTATAGCTTTTTGTATTCAGTTCTTGTTTGGATTAATAAATTCAATTCTATTTGCTTATCAAATGCCTGCGTTCCAATCATTGTTTACCTTCGTGGGACAATTTGTTGCTCTCATTGCGTTGGTAATACAGGTATATGTGTTTGATGTTACTTCCGTCTTACAGATAGGTGCTGTCAACAGTATAATTCCTCCTTTAGTTCTCTTTTGGGGATCTATCGGACTTTTTAGAACGAAACTGAAAGAAATTGCACCATCCTTCAAACTATTTGAGTTCAAATCAGTTGGTAGTATCTTAAGCCTTGGATTGAAGTTTTTTGTCCTCCAAATGATTACAATTGTACTTTTTCAGGCCAATAGCATTATCATAGCAAGAGTCGTAAGTCCAGAAGCAGTGGTAGAGTATAATTTGGCATTTAAATATGTTAGTCTTTTGACTATGATTTTCACTATTGTCATCACTCCTGTGTGGTCTGCAACAACGGATGCTTATGTTCGTAAAGACTTTGAGTGGATAAACAAGACGCTCTCTTTTTCACGAAAAGTCTGTATTGCGTCTATTTTTATTGGCGTATTGATGGTATTGGCTTCTAAGTTTGTATATGGCATGTGGCTGGGCAGGGGCTCAATAGACATAAATTATTCAACCACAGGTCTTATATTATTGTATATTTCATTTGAAATGTTGTACAAAGTCTATGGAACTATCATTAATGGAACAGGAAAAGTATTTGCGCAAATAATACTGACAGGAATAATTGCAATCATTTATATACCGCTTGCAATATTTTTGGGCAATTTATGTGGCTTGTCTGGAGTGTTAATAGCAAATACTATTGTATTTGCGCTGAATTACGTATGGTCTAAACTGCAATGCAATAAACTCATCAACCAAACTGCAACGGGGATATGGAACAAATAACCACATATAACGACAAGACAAAGTGGTATGAGTATGCCATTCTTCTATTCATAATTCTATGGTCGGGAGGAGGCTTCACCTATGGGCTTTTCCTTGAATGGATGTTGTATATGATGCCAATCGTTGGAATCATCTTTTTTCAACGAGATTATAAACTTTCAAATTCGACAATCCTGCTAATTGGTGTTGTTTTGTCTGTTCATTTCTTACAAATGGTGAATTTTGGTGGGGCCATTATCAATCTTATTAAGCCAACATGCTTGCTCTTAGTTTGTGCTATATTTGCTAAGATAATTTGCTGTAAGTTTGTAAAAGTATATTTAGATTTAGTCTGTTTCATCTCACAGGTTTGCTTGGTATTGTGGGTAATTTGCTTGTTTCCATTGGGACTATCCTTTCTTCGGTCAATTGCATCACAATTTCCTCTTTTAGGTTGGGATAATATTGAGAACAATACAAATATTGTAGATACACTATACATATTTAGTATCCCCCAAGATTTTAAAGGTCTTATGCGAAATTCAGGTCCCTTCTGGGAGCCAGGGCGTTTTACCATTTATATAACACTAGCATTAGCTATTAATCTTTTCTATTTCAAAGAAAAGATTACGTCGAAGAAGAGTCTTGTGTTGCTACTTACAAATCTAACAACTTTTTCTACGACTGGATATGTAGCTACGGCTGTATTGTTTGTCGGATATATATTTTTTTCAAACATCAAGAAAAGCTATAAATTCATTTTGTCTGTCATATTGCTTGTTGTTGTATATTATGTGGGGCAATTAGATTTTATGACCGAAAAAATTGCTGAGCAATCAGCTGATGACTCCACTTGGTCAAGATTTGGCGCCATTGCATATCATTGGAATCAGATAACGCAATCTCCGATTATTGGCTTTGGTCCATTTCTTTCAAATGTTTTTGGAGATGAACTTTTTAGCCCAAATGGATTAACTGATTTGATGAGGTATTATGGCATTCCATTATCCATAGTGTTTTACTACTTGTTATATAGAGGAACAAAGGTATATGTCGGTAATAGTCACAAGGGGGCGAATGTATGCGTTTTTGTATCCTTGCTGCTTTTATGTTTCTCACAAACAATTACATATTCACCTTTCTTTATGATTCTATATTTTTTTGCATTTAATACATACACGTATGATAAATAAAATCGGAATTCTTTGCACATATTCATTCCCCGAAGGGATGGCCCCTACAATAAGAATACTATCCTATGGGCAGGGGTTAGTGGATAATGGATGTAAGGTTGAAGTAGTGGTGTTTCAGCCAAAGGTAGTTGATGATGCATATTCTCTTTCAGGTTGTATTGGAGGTGTTAAGTACACCTATGCCCATAAGAGGGATACGAATAAGTCCAAGTTATATAAACTTTTTGTTGATAGACCTAAGTCTCTCTTAAATGCCATAAAGAAAATAAGGAATTCCCATAAAGAGGAAAAGTTTGATTGTATACTCTTAAGCTTTGACCATCCTACATATCTCCTCTTTTTTGTTCCAGTGTTGCGAATCATGGGAATCAAGATTGGATTTATTGGCGACGAGTTTCCCGAGCCTATTAGGAGGCTGAAATCTGCAATTCCTTTCTCTTATAAACTCGCATATAAATTTGTTTATCAGTTCATTTTGTTCAGGGTTCTCATGACAGAGGCTCTTCAAAGATTTTACGATGAGTTGGTATGCGAGAAGCCTACGTATATTCTATGCTCAATTTTAAATACAGCTCGTTTTGATGGTATAGTAAAGCAAAAAGTTTCCCGTAAGTATATGTGCTATATGGGGAATATGATGTTAGCAAAAGATAATGTTGATAACATCATCAGAGCTTTTAAGAGAGTATGCGATGATTTTTCCGATGTTGATTTATATCTTTATGGCACACCTAACGACAAAGATAAAAGTATTGTCGAAGGAGTAATAGCAGAACTAGGACTAGGAAATAGAGTTTTTATTAAAGGAAGAATAGATTATAACTTAGTTCCACAGACTCTTGCAAATGCGGAGATTCTTGTAACGTCTCAACCTGTTACAAAGAGAGCGGTGGGTGGTTTTCCAACGAAATTGGCAGAATACATGATGAGTCATACACCGGCAATAGTGACGAATGTAGGAGAGATTCATTACTATGTGCAAGATAACAATACCGTTTACTTGGTAGAGCCTTGCGATGATGTCGCATACGCAGAAAAGATGAGATATATCCTATCACATCCTCAAGAGGCAAAAGAAGTGGCAGGAAGAGCGTATAACTATGCTATAGCCAACTTTGGTTCAAAAGAAGTGACTAAAAAACTTATTGATTTTCTAGACAATACATTATAGATAAATATGAGCATTATTATATCTCGCAATAATTTCCACTTCTACTTTCAGACAGACATGATGATGAATAGAGAGGGTACTTCAAAGAACCTCTCAAAAAGAAGTTATTGCATCTTGTAGCTCCCTCCAGATTACATCATGGAGTTCCTTATTAAGGCAATGAGAAAGGTGTAGTATTACTCTTATTGTAATTCTGTGGAGCTATTCTTTTTATAATCAATGAATTATTTTAGGCTATCTCGTAAACTCGGTTTGAGTATCGGATATGATGTCTGTGATTACGGATTGGTAATTCCTCACTGTGGGACTATCGTAGTTGGAAATATCAATAGGATTGGCCCATACGCAGTATTGCATACCTCACTTACATTATCAATACAGGCAGAAGGATTGGCAAAGGTTTGCTTCTATCTACAGGAGCAAAGATAACTGGAGGTGAGATATTGTGCGACCATATAATAATTGCTGCAAGTTCTATAGTTGCCAAGTCTTTTCCAGATGGAAATGCGTTATTTGTGGGATGTCGGCTGTAAAGAAAGCAAATCGTTTAGACTGGTATTCACCTTTGAAAGATGAATCAAAACGAAGTGTTGGCGCGATAGAGAATCTCAAAATTAAAATGGGAATACAATGAATAAATTCTATGTAGTTTGTAATACTTACTATCCAAATACTGCTTTTAGTAATCGAGTGTTTAGTTTTCTTCGAGGTTTTTCAGAACTGGGTGTTGATGTTGAGGTTGTTTTCCTTACTCCAGACTCGGAGATGAGTAAGGTTCAGGAAACATATCCCCATATCACATTTAAGTATATGTGGGAGAATCTGCCATTTTCAAACCGCATTTTCAACAAATTTGCTGATGAGTTCTATGGATGGAAGTTTGCATGGAGTCTGAAACCTGGTGATGTAGTCTTTCTTACCAACTTCGGAAATGTGTTTTTTAAGGTTGTAAAGAGAAAAGGAGTAAAGGTTGTTCATGAGAAAACAGAACATCCGGATGTTTATAGCTTCAAAGGCTTCAACGTGGAGCGTTACAAGCGTGAGGTTGTAAAGGTAGATGGGATGTTTGTGATCTCAACGGCACTCAAGGATTATTTTGTATCTTGCGGTTTGCCGAAAGAGAAGATTGAGATAGTAAACATGACGGTTGATAGCAATCGTTTTGTTGGACTCACGAAGCAACCATCAGAAAAGTATATTGCCTATTGTGGAACAGCATCTAATAACAAGGATGGTGTGGATGAGCTCATCAAGTCTTTTGCGATTGTAAACAAGACTCACCCTGAGGTGAAGCTTTACATAATCGGCAAGACTCCCGATAAGAACGATGCTTCTGGCAACCTGAAGTTGATAGAGAATCTTGGAGTGAAGGATTCGATCGTTTTTACCGGTATTGTATCAGCGGCTGATATACCTCAAATTTTGAAGAATGCAGCAGTTCTTGCTCTTGATCGTCCGGACTCTTTGCAAGCTCAATGCGGATTCCCTACAAAGCTTGGAGAATACCTCTTAACAGAGAATCCTGTCATAGTGACAAAAGTAGGTGATATTCCTCTTTTCTTGAAAGATGGTGAGACTGCGCTTTTGGTCGAAGAGCGTAATCCTAAGGAATTTTCGTCAAAGATTATTTGGGCACTGGAGCATCCAGAAGAGGCTACGGAAATAGGAAAAGCAGGTGCGCAGGTCGCTATGAGGGAGTTTAATTATCTGAATGAGACCAAGAAGATTATTGATGTAATAAACAGATTATCATGAGTATAATAAAATCTGCATATTTGGAGCTGGTAAAGGTACTTTCACCCGTTAGGCATGCTCGTATGATAGGTGTGAGCCTTGGGGACAATTGTTTGGTTTATCGTAGTATGGAATGGCCCTCCGAACCATATCTTGTTACAATTGGCAATAATGTACAACTCACCAAAGGGGTTGCAATACATACACATGGAGGAGGAAATGTAGTAAGGCGCAAAGTGCCTGATTTCGATGTGTTTGGAAAGGTGGTAATCAAGGACTGGGCTTATATTGGAGCCCATGCCCAAATAATGCCGGGGGTAACTATTGGCGAAGGTGCAATGGTGGCTGCAGGTTCAGTGGTTACGAAATCTGTTCCAGATGGAATGGTAGTAGGAGGTAATCCTGCCAAAATACTATGTTCTGTGGAGGAGTATATCGAACGGAATATGCAGTATAACGTGCATACAAAAGGTATAGGAGAAAAAGAGAAAAAGCAATGTTTGCTCACTATGGATGAAAGCATGTTTTTGAAAAAGTAATTAAGAAGATATAAACTATGATTCAGTTTAATGTACAGGACATAAGCGAATACAGAGGACAGCTGATGGGTATTGCTACTCTTTTGGTCATCTTTGGTCATTCAGTGGGTAATGGTGTAGCAATGCCAAGATGGATGGAATCTCTCTGTGGATTGTCATCTGTAGGAGTAGATATATTCCTCCTTGTAAGCGGCTTGGGGCTATGGTACTCGCTCACAAGTCTGAATGGAAATAATGTTCAACAAGGAGTAAGGTGTTGGTATTTAAGGAGATATAAGAGAATATTGATTCCATATCTTATCATTATGAGGATGTAAATTAAACTGTGTCAGCAAGGAATAAAGTATTAACTTTGCTAACACAGTTTTTTTTATGAAAGAAGAA